>NZ_JBHTTU010000014.1:0-7250 GCF_042794375.1 Kitasatospora sp. NPDC056531
GCGTCCTGGTCACCCTCTCGATGATCCTGACCGCCGCCGTGGTCTGGCCGGACATCAGCTCGGACGCGATCCTGTGGATCATGGCCGGCTGCGGCGTGGCGGGCGTGCTGGTCGCCGGGTACTTCTTCACCTTCGGCCGCCGCGGCACCGAGGAGGACCTGATCGACCGCACCGGCCGCGAGAACTGGCGGATGCCCCCGCTGGAGACCCTGGAGAAGCCCGTGATGTCCACCGCCCGCAAGATCGGCATGGGCGCCCTGCGCACGTACCTGCTGATCGCGATGATCATGGTCATCATCAAGATCGTCCAGACCGCGCTGAACCACTGAGCCACCGATCGAAGCCCGTACGGACGGGTGGTGGGCAGCGGCTCGCCGCCCGTCCGTGCCCTTTCCCCGCGTTCCCCGTGATTCCTCTGGAGGAGGTGCCGCCGTGCACACCCTGACCACCGTCGAGTTCCTGGTCCGGCTCGCCACCGGCGTCGCCTGCGGCGCGCTGATCGGCGTCGAGCGCCAGTGGCGGGCCCGGATGGCCGGCCTGCGCACCAACGCCCTGGTCGCCGCCGGCGCCACCCTGTTCGTGCTCTACAGCGAGGCGGTCGGCGACACCGGCAGCCCCACCCGGGTCGCCTCGTACGTCGTCTCCGGCATCGGCTTCCTCGGCGGTGGCGTCATCCTGCGCGACGGCGCCGGCGTGCGCGGCCTCAACACCGCCGCCACGCTCTGGTGTTCGGCCGCCGTCGGGGTGCTGTCCGCCTCCGGCAAGCTGGAGCTCGCCGTCCTCGGCACGCTCGCCGTGCTCGCCGTCCACCTGGTGCTGCGCCCGGCCGGCCGGCTGCTCGACCGGGCCCCGCAGTCCGGCAGTGACCCGGACTCCACCTGCCGGGCCACCGTCCACCTGGAGTGCGACCGCAAGTCCGAGACCCACATCCGTGCCCTGCTGCTCCAGGCCCTGGCCGCCTCCGGCCTCGCCCCCACCGGCCTGCGCGCCCGCCGTACGGAACAGGGCGACGCCACCAGCCTGCGCGCCACCGTGGCGATCACCGGGCAGGTGACCCCGGCCCTGGAGCAGGTCGTCACCCGGCTGTCGCTGGAGCCCGGAGTGCGGGACCTGCACTGGCGCCTGGATGACGAGCCGGACGACCCGAGCAGCCCGGCGCTGGCCTGAGCGAGCGGGGGTTGCCAACTGTGGTCAATTTCATCAGCATTCTTCGACGATCCGGGCATTTCGCCCGGTTGTTGGTGGCGGGCGTTACGGTTGCCGGGTGATCGTGACGCAGGCGTACCGCTTTGCGCTCGACCCGACGGAGCGTCAGGTCGTTGCGTTGCTGCGGCGTGCCGGGGCGGCCCGGGTGGCGTACAACTGGGCGCTCGCGCGGGTGAAGGCGAACCTGTCCCAGCGGGAGGCGGAGAGGTCCTACGGCATTGAGGATCTGACGCCCTCGTTCGGCTGGTCGTTGTACTCCCTGCGCAAGGCGTGGAACCAGGCCAAGGGGCGAGGTCGCGCCGTGGTGGGCCCAGTGCTCCAAGGAGGCGTACAGCACGTACCTTCAGGTGTGAACAGTGCGGGCTGGTCATCGGCCGCGATGAGAACGCCGCGCTCAACCTCGCTTCCCTCGTGAAGCGCCACGTCGCCGGGAGTGGCCCGGAGACGCTGAACGGACGTGGAGCCGACTGTAAGACGGGACCTGGTCCCGCCGGTGGCTGCGAAGCGTCTGCCTCGCACCGGCCCTCCACGCCGGGTCAGACGAGGACCTTTGCCCAGAAATAGGCAAATCCCTGAGATTTACTGATCTCTCAAGGAACGGAGCAGAACGGAAGGACCGTCATGCGAACCCTCCGGGAGGCCTGATGCCGAAACCCGACCCCAAGCACGGGCCGCTGGTGCCGATGCTGCTGGTGCTGACCCTGGTCACCGGGGTGGTGGACGCGGTCAGCTACCTCGAACTGGGGCACGTCTTCGTCGCCAACATGACCGGCAACGTGGTCTTCCTCGGCTTCGCCCTGGCCGGCGCGGCGAACCTCTCCGCCACCGCCTCACTCGGTGCCCTCGCCGCGTTCCTGGTCGGCGCCCTGGCCGGCGGCCACCTCTCCCGGCACCTGCCCGGCCACCGCGGCCGGCTGCTGACCGTCGCCGTCGCCGCCCAGGCGGCGCTCGTCGCCGTGAGCACCGTCCTGGCGGCCGTCATCGGCCACGGCTCCGCACCCGCCCGCTACACCCTGATCGGCCTGCTCGCCCTCGCCATGGGCGGCCAGAACGCGGTGGTCCGCTCGCTCAAGGTCCCCGACATCACCACCACCGTGCTCACCATGACCATCACCGCCCTCGCCGCCGACCTCACCGGCCTGCGCCGCCTCGCCTCCGTCGTCTGGATGTTCGCCGGCGCCCTGTTCGGTGCGCTCCTCGTTCTCCACGCCGGCGTCCCCAGCGCGCTGGCCCTGGTCCTCGCCCTGCTGGCCGCGGTGGCCGCCCTCACCCACCGTGCCGGCAGGCCCACCCCTGCGCCCGCCTGGACCGAGCGACTCTGAGGCCGAACGCCCTTGTGCCCCCACGCCGTTCGGTGGGGGCGCAGAAGCTTCGGGAGCGGGCGGTTCCTCAATCCTCGCGGCGGTGCCCGGCGCGGCCGCTCCAGAGCGGCTCAAGTCGGGCCCAGCTGGTGGTCCAGGCGGTCTCGGCGCGGCGGTCGAGGGCGTTGAGGCGCAGTCGCAGGGCCAGGGTGAGCAGCGCGAGGAGGGCGAGGAGGGCGCCGGCGCCGGTGCAGGCCGCGGAGACGGCGAGGGAGGCGCGGTTGGCCGGGGGAGTGGTGGGGTTGCCCGCGGGGTCGACCCAGATCGGGACGACGGAGCCGGCGACGGCCGCGCGAGGGGCCTCGACGGTACCGGTGTGCGCGGTGCCCTCAGGGTAGTTCCAGGCGGCCTCGACCTCGATCCGGCTGCTGTAGCCGCCCGCGAAGCGGCTGCCGGTGGCGGCGCCGTGGTCGGGGAGGACGGCGACCACGGCGTCCACCCGGTGCAGCCGCACCCGCTCGACGGTGGCCTGCGGCGCCGTCGAGCGGTAGAGGAGCAGGGCGCCCAGCACGGAGACGGCGACCGCCACCAGCCCGCCGACGATCACGAGCAGCCAGGCCCGGGCCCGGGCCCGGTCGAGCGGGCGGGCCAGCGGTTCGTGCCGAGCGCCGAAGGCCCGCCGCAGCTGACGGCCGGTTCGCCGCGGGAGCGACGCGGGCCGGGCGGGGCGGGGTGTGCTGCGCACGGTGAGGACTCCTCAAGGATGCGGGGATGTACAGGGTTTCATCACCCAATCTCCACCCGAAGGCCCCCCGTGCACAAGAGTGGCGCGCGCTCGGAGGAGTCGCCGGGTGGCCCGCCGACCCCCACCACCCGGGACGTTCGGCCCTCGGCAGACGCCGCCCGCCCGGGCAGGCTGGAGGTCGGCCGCGCTCCCCGTGTCTGAGCGCGAGCCCGGCCCGGCCGGACCGTGGGGGTTCCGGCCCGTGGTGCGGAGCAGGGGGCGGTCGTGGGGGCCGCCTCCTGTCCCCGCCTGTCCAGCAATTGACGTTTCGCCAGCTCAGCGCCGTATTCTTCACAGCTATACACTCGGTGTATATCCCTGGTGTATGGTCTCGCCCATGAGTGTTCCTTTGACCCTCCTCGGGCTGCTGGAGCGGGAGCCGAGCCACGGCTACGACCTCAAGCGCGACTACGACGCCCTCTTCGGCCGCGGCAAGCCCCTCCCGTACGGCCAGGTCTACGCGACCCTCGGCCGACTCGCCCGCGACGGCAAGGTGATGGCCGGCGAGGCCGAGCCCGGCGACGGGCCGGAGCGCAAGCGCTACGTCATCACCGACGCTGGCGCGACCGAGTTCGAGACCTGGCTCCAGGAGCCGGTCGCGCCCGAACCCAACCTGCAGTCCGTGCTGTTCACCAAGGTGGTGCTGGCCCTGATGCTGGGCCGCGACGCCGAGCAGTACCTGGACACCCAGCGCGCCGCCCACCTGCGCCGGATGCGCGAGCTCACCGAACTGCGCCGCACCGGCGCCCTGGTGGACGCCCTGCTCGCCGACCACGGCCTGTTCCACCTGGAGGCCGACCTGCGCTGGATCGACCTCACCGTCGCCCGCCTCGACGCCCTCGCCGCGGAGGTGCGCGCATGACCACTGTCATCGAAGCCCGCGACATCGCCCTCGCCTTCGGCGAGACGCCCGCGCTGCGCAGGGCGAGCCTGGCCGTCCAAGCCGGCGAGGTGCTCGCCATCATGGGCCCCAGCGGCTCGGGCAAGTCGACGTTACTGCACTGCCTGGCCGGCATCCTGGTGCCCGACGCGGGCGAGGTGCTGTTCAACGGGCAGTGCCTGGACCGCATGTCGGAGGCCAAGCGCAGCGCCCTGCGCCGGGACAAGTTCGGCTTCGTCTTCCAGTTCGGCCAGCTGGTACCGGAGTTGACGGCCGAGGAGAACGTCGCCCTGCCGCTGCTGCTGAACGGCGTGCGCCGGCCTGCCGCCCTGGCCCAGGCCCGGCCCTGGTTCCCCCGGCTCGGCCTGGACGGCATGGAGAAGCGCCGCTCCGGAGAACTGTCCGGCGGTCAGGCGCAACGGGTCGCCCTGGCCCGCGGCCTGGTGGCCCGTCCGCAGGTGCTGTTCGCCGACGAGCCGACCGGCGCGCTGGACTCGCTGACCGGCGAGCAGGTGATGGAGCTGATGGTCACCTCGGCGAAGGAGCAGGGCACCACCGTCATCCTGGTCACCCACGAGCCGCGGGTCGCCGCCTACGCCGACCGCGAGGCGATCGTCCGCGACGGCCGGGCCCGTACGCTCTCCGCCGGGTCGGTGGCCCCGTGATCCCGTTCTCGCTCCGACTGGCCGTCAGCGGCGGCCGGGAGGCGGTGGCCCGGCTGCTGATGATCGCGGCGGCGGTCGCGGTCGGTGTCGGGCTGTTGCTGTCGACCTTCTCCAGCGTCAACGCGATCGACCGTGCCAACGAGCGGCAGCTCTGGATGAACACGGGTGTCAAGGGCGCGACCGCGGCCACCTCGGCGGACCCGCTCTGGTGGGGCGCCCGGGCGGACTACTACCGCGGGAAGACCGTCTTCCGGGTCGATGTCGCCCCGACCGGTCCCACCTCGCCACTGCCGCCCGGCCTGAGCCGGTTGCCCGCACCCGGCGAGTACTACGCCTCGCCCGCACTGGAGAAGCTGCTGCGCGACACCCCGGCCGTTGAACTGGCCGACCGCTTCCCGGGGCGCCGGGTCGGCACCATCGCCGACGCCGGGTTGCCCTCCCCGGACAGCCTCGCGATCGTCGTCGGCCGCACGGTGGACGAGGTCAAGGCGCGGCCGAGGCCCACCACCGTCACGAGCATCGCCACCGCGATGCCCGCCGACTGCTCCCTCGACTGCTACGGCGCGGGCGTGCACGGCGACGCGCTGCTGCTGGTCCTCACCGTGGTCGCGGCGGCGCTGATCTTCCCGGTGCTGATCTTCATCGGCACCGCGACCCGGCTGTCCGCCGCCACCCGCGAGCAGCGCTACGCCGCGATGCGCCTGGTAGGGGCGACGCCCGGCCAGGTGTCGGTGATCTCGGCGGTGGAGTCCACGGTGGCGGCGGTGATCGGCACGGCCGTCGGCTTCGGCCTGTACTTCGCGCTGAAGCCGGTGGTGGCCGACGTGCCGTTCACCGGCGACCGCTTCTTCGCCTCCGACCTGAGCCTGACCCTGCCACAGGTGGCCGGGGTGGTGCTGGGTGTGCCGGTGGCGGCCGCGCTCGCCGCCCGGTTCGCGCTGCGCCGGGTCACCATCTCGCCGCTCGGGGTCTCCCGCCGGGTCACCCCGAAGCCGCCGGGCGCCTGGCGGCTGGCACCGCTGGTGGCCGGTCTCGCCGAGCTCGGTTACTTCGTCGGCAACCACCCGAAGACCACCAACGGGCAGTCGTTGGCGTACCTGACCGGCTTCGTGCTGGTGATGCTCGGCCTGGTGATCGCCGGTCCGTGGCTCACCATGGCGACCGCCCAGGCGGTGGCCCGGCGGACCAGTCGGCCGGCCTCGCTGATCGCGATGCGCCGTCTGTCGGACGACCCGAGGGCGGGCTTCCGCTCGGTCGCCGGCCTGGTGCTGGCGCTGTTCGTGACCACCGGAACCCTGGCCATCATGAGCACCATCAACGCCAACCAGGGCATGCTGAACGGCGCCCCCGAGGTGCGCAAGGCGATCGTGGCCACCCCGTTCGGCAACAGGGAGGACGCGGCCCCGCTGCCTTCGGTGCCCGATCGCGTGCTGGCGCAGGCCCGGGCCGTTCCCGGGTTCCGGGGGATCGCCCTGGTGCACGACAACCCGGCCGGGATCGGCGCGTACCAGCAGGGTGAGCGACGGATGGTGCCCAGCCTGGTGAGCTGCTCGGAACTCGCGCAGATCCCCGTGGTCGGCCACTGCGCACCCGGAGCCGCCGTCGCGGCGGTCGACCAGTTCCAGTTCGTCGACCTGCTGGACGCCTCCCAGCACGAGTGGCCGGCCGCGCAGATTCCCGCGGAGGAGGTGGCCAAGCTCCCGGTGCGGATGCTCTACGCGACCACCGACGGCTCCGAGGAGGCCAAGGAGCAGCTGCGGACGCTGTTCATGAAGGAGTTCCCGACCTACGAGCCGCGGTTGGCCGAGGACTGGGCCTCCGGTGGGCAGAAGAAGCTCCAGGCCTGGCGGCAGCTGGCGAACGTGGTGCTGCTGACCACCCTGCCGATCGCCGGGTGCAGCCTCGCGGTGAGCGTGGTCGCCGGACTGTCCGACCGCAGAAGGCCGTTCGCGATGCTGCGGCTGACCGGCGCACCGCTGCGGCTGCTGCGCCGGGTGGTCGGACTGGAGAGCGCGCTGCCGCTGCTGGTGGTGTCGGCGCTCGCGATCGGGACGGGCTTCGCCGCGGCGGCGATGTTCCTCAAGGCCCAGATGAGCTACGACCTGGTGTCCCCGGGCCTGGCGTACTACGGGCTGACGGGCTTCGGCCTGCTCGCCTCGCTCGGGATCATCGCCTCGACGCTGCCGCTGCTCCAGCGGATCACCGGGCCGGAGGCGGCCCGCAACGGCTGATCACGGTACGGGAGCCACCCGCCCCGAAGAAGGGCCCCCCGCAAGAACCCGGGGGGGCGCCAGGCCCCCGCCGGCGGAAGTGTCACCCCCCTTTTCTCTCCCCCCCCCCCTTTGGGGGGGGGGGGCCCCCGCCCCTCTTCACCCGCACCGCCGTGGCCGGAGGCCTCCCTTGCGATACGACAG
>NZ_JBHTTU010000014.1:7260-41690 GCF_042794375.1 Kitasatospora sp. NPDC056531
GGGGTGGGACCCACCCCCCCGGACTCCCCCCCGTGGGCATGTGTCGGTGCGGCCGCAGGTCATCGGCGGGCGACGGTGTAGCCGTGCGTCCCGTCCCGCCGGATGTCGTCCAGCCCGGGCAGCCAGCTGCCGAGCACCAGCGCGGACGGGTAGAACATCGGCTCCGGCAGCTCGTCCACCGCGAAGCGCTCCCAACCGGCGCAGGCGTGCGGCTCGGTGACCACCGCCTCGGCCAGACTCGGCGGCGCCAGCACGGCGGCGGTCAGCCGGGGCCGGCCGAGCTCGTGGTCCAGGTGCACGGCGAGCACCCGCATCTGCGCCGCGGGCAGCACGATGCCGGTCTCCTCGGCGAGTTCGCGGGCCGCGGTCTGCTCGAAGGACTCGCCGAGGTCGACCTTGCCGCCGGGCAGGCTCCAGGTGGGCGGTTCGCCGGCCGTGGTGCGGCGGCCGATCAACACCCGGCCGTCCCCGGTGGGCACGATGATCCCGGCGCCGAGCAGCGGTGCGGTCGGTACGGTGCTCAACTCGCCATCTCCTTCAGCTGGTTACCAGTTGCCGCGCTCGTAGTCCTTGAGGAAGCAGCCGTACAGGTCCTCGCCGGCCTCGCCGCGCACGATCGGGTCGTACACCCGGGCCGCGCCGTCGACCAGGTCGAGCGGGGCGTGGAAGCCTTCGTCGGCGAGGCGCATCTTGTCCGGGTGCGGCCGCTCGTCGGTGATCCAGCCGGTGTCGACGGCGGTCATCAGGATGCCGTGGCTCTGGAACATCTCCTGCGCGCTGGTGCGGGTGAGCATGTTGAGCGCGGCCTTGGCCATGTTGGTGTGCGGGTGGCCGGCGCCCTTGTAGCCGCGCGAGAAGACGCCCTCCATCGCGGAGACGTTGACCACGTACTTGCGACGGGACGCGGACGCGGCCATCGCCGGGCGCAGCCGGCTGATCAGGATGAACGGCGCGGTGGAGTTGCAGAGCTGGACCTCCAGCAGCTCGACCGGGCCCACCTCCTCGACGGTCTGCACCCAGCTGTTGGTGTCCGCGAGGTCGGGCACCAGGCCGCCGGCGTCGATCGCGGTGCCGGCCTCGATCCGGGCCGGGGTGGCGGAGCCGGTGACCAGGGCGAGCGAGGTGACGTCCTCGGCGGCCAGCCGCTGCTCGCCGCCGCTCGCCTGGTGGGGGAGGGCGGGCAGGTCGACGCTGCCGCTGTTGAAGCGGCCGATGGTGGTGGCCTGCGGCAGCTCACCGGCCGGCAGCGGGGCGGACTCGGCGTTGACCAGCTCGCGGTAGGACTCCGGCGGGCGGCGGACGGTCTGCGCGGCGTTGTTGATCAGGATGTCCAGCGGACCGTCGGCGGCGACCTCGTCGGCCAGTGCCATCACCTGGGCCGGGTCACGCAGGTCGATGCCGATGATCTTGAGGCGGTGGATCCACTCGGCGCTGTCCGGCATCGCCTTGAAGCGGCGGATCGCGTCGTTGGGGAAGCGGGTGGTGATGGTGGTGTGGGCGCCGTCGCGCAGCAGCATCAGCGCGATGTACATCCCGATCTTGGCTCGGCCGCCGGTCAGCAGCGCGCGCTTGCCGGTGAGGTCGGCCCGGGCGTCCCGGCGGGACCGGTTCAGGACCGCGCACTTCTGGCACAGGTTGTGGTAGAAGGCGTCGACCTCGACATACCGCTGCTTGCAGGTGTAGCAGGAGCGGGGCCGCTCCAGGATGCCGGCGATCTCGGTGGTGGTGACGGTGGTCAGGCCGAAGGCGCCGGCCGTCTCGTCGTCGATCCGGGTCGGGGCGCCGGTGGCCGTGCGGGCGGTGACCTCGCGGTCGTTCGCGGTCTTGCGGGCCCGGGTCTCCTGGCGGCGGCGCTGCTTGAGGGTCCGGAATATGCCGCCGACGGCCTTGCGGACGGTGATCGCGTCCGGGTGGTCGACGTGCAGCTCGTCCAGCTCCGCGAGCACCTCCAGGCAGAGCCTCAGCCGCTCGGGGTCGAGGCCGGGACCGAAGTCGATCTCCTCCTCGGTGCCCTCGACCTGGCCATGCCCGACGTCCTGTCGCTCGACGTCCTTCTGCTCGATGCTCACGCCCGCTGCCGCTTTCCCACTCGCCTCGCCGTTACCGCGTGAATGCTACGGGAGTGGTCCTCGCCGGGGCGAAAAGCCGACGTGGGGGAGGGTGCTTGGAGGATCGTCCATGTCTACGCGCGGAGCATTGATCACGGTTTGTGCACACCACCAGCAATGTTCCTCGAACTGGCTTTTGCCTCCGCGCTGCCGGAGAATCGAATGCTGGGTGCCGGGCGCCCGAGTGCGCCCCGGCGGCATCGCCGCAACCGCGCCCGAGGTGTAATTTCTCCCAGCCAGAGAGCCCATTCATGCGTTTCCTGAACGACCTCAAGCCCTCGTACGACTTGACGTACGACGACGTCTTCATGGTCCCCAGCCGTTCCGCCGTGGGCTCCCGGCAGGGCGTGGACCTCTCCTCGAACGACGGCACCGGCACCACCATCCCGCTGGTCGTCGCCAACATGACCGCCATCGCCGGGCGCCGGATGGCCGAGACCGTCGCCCGCCGCGGCGGCCTGGTCGCCATCCCGCAGGACATCCCGACCGAGGTCATCGCCGAGGTCATCTCCTGGGTCAAGCAGCGCCACCTGGTGGTCGACACCCCGATCACCCTCGCGCCCGGCGCCACCGTCGCCGAGGCGCTCTCCCTGCTGCCCAAGCGCGCGCACGGCGCCCTCGTGGTGGTCGAGGACGGCAAGCCGGTCGGCGTCGTCACCGAGTCCGACTGCCAGGGCGTGGACCGCTTCACCAGCCTCGCCGACATCATGTCCCGCGAGCTGCTGCTGCTGGACGAGGGCATCGACCCGCGCGCCGCCTTCGACAAGCTCTCCGAGGCGCACCGCAAGCTCGCCCCGGTGGTCGACGCCGAGGGCCGCCTGGTCGGCATCCTCACCCGCAAGGGCGCGCTGCGCGCCACCCTGTACACCCCGGCCGTGGACGCGAACGGCAAGCTGCGGATCGCCGCCACCGTCGGCATCAACGGCGACGTCGCGGGCAAGGCCAAGGCGCTGATCGACGCCGGGGCCGACGTGCTGGTGGTCGACACCGCGCACGGCCACCAGGAGAGCATGATCAGCGCGCTGCGCGCGGTGCGCGGCCTGGACCCGCAGATCCCGATCGTGGCCGGCAACGTGGTCTCCGCCGCCGGTGTCCGCGACCTGGTCGAGGCGGGCGCCGACATCCTCAAGGTCGGCGTCGGCCCGGGCGCCATGTGCACCACCCGGATGATGACCGGTGTCGGCCGCCCGCAGTTCTCCGCAGTCCTGGAGTGCGCCGCCGAGGCCCGCCGGCTCGGCAAGCACGTCTGGGCCGACGGCGGCGTGCGCCACCCGCGCGACGTCGCCATGGCGCTGGCCGCCGGTGCCTCCAACGTGATGATCGGCTCCTGGTTCGCCGGCACCTACGAGTCCCCGGGCGACCTGCAGACCGCCGCCGACGGCCGCCAGTACAAGGAGAGCTTCGGCATGGCCTCGGCTCGTGCGGTCAGCAACCGCACCGCCCAGGACTCCACGTACGACCGGGCCCGCAAGGCGCTGTTCGAGGAGGGCATCTCGCACTCCCGGATGTTCCTCGACCCGGCCCGCCCGGGCGTCGAGGACCTGATCGACTCGATCGTGGCCGGCGTGCGCAGCTCCTGCACCTACGCGGGCGCCAACACCCTGGAGGAGTTCCACGAGAAGGCGATCGTGGGCATCCAGAGCGCGGCCGGCTACGCCGAGGGCAAGCCGCTGCACTCCAGCTGGGCCTGATCGGGCCGGGGCTGGTCGGGCTGGGCCCGCCCAGCCCGGGCCCGCCCACCCGCGTCCGTACCGTCGGCCGTCCGGTTCCTCGCCTCGGGGAGCCGGGCGGCCGCGGCCGTCTCGGGCGTGTCCTGCCGTCGGCCGTGCCCGTCGTGCCCTTGGCCCTGGCCGTCCTGGCCGTCCCGCCCGTGGTGCGGTCCGACTGGGAGCAGTAGGGCGCGGCCGAGCATTCCGACCGAGCCGTCCAGCGCGGCGGCGAAGGCCCGGGCGGCGCCCGGTAGCCGGCGCAGCTCCCATAGCTCCCGCACGGCCGCCCAGGCTCCCTCGCGGGCGGCCTCGACCGACCAGGTGCCGAGCAGGTGGGTGAGTGGCTCGGCGTGCTCCAGCAGGTCGGGCCCGGGCATCAGCTGCTCGCGCACGGCCGTCTCCACTTCGGCCAGCACCCCGTTGATCCGGCGGTAGTCCGCCTCGACCCCGGCCGGCTCGCAGCCACGGCGCAGGCAGAGGTCGACCACGGCCAGCGGCAGGTCGTGCTGGATGTGGGCGTTCATCCCGGCCAACGCGAACTGCAGCGGGTGCACGCCCGGGTGGGCGCGCAGCGCGAACAGCGGCCGCCAGCAAGCGGGCGGATCCTGCCCGGCCGCGTCGGCGGCCACGGCCAGCAGGTACCGCCCGGCGAACACCACGTCCAACTCGGCCATCGCCGGAGGGTCGGCGAAGTACCCGCCGACGAGTCGGTCGCGCACCGCCTCCGTCACTGTCAGGTAGGCCTGGTTGAAGACCGCCACCCCGTCCGTCGGGGGCAGCTCTGCCGCGATCTCCCGTAGCCGGCCGACCACCTCCTCGACCGTGACCGGCCGGCGGGTCGTCGCCGTACGGGCCGTCGCTGTGCGGGTCATGCTCCACCCTCCGAGGCCGATCGTGCACTGATCGCATCATCGTGGCAGCGTGGAGGGTGTCCGGTGGGCGCGAACACGCGTCCGTCGAAGTGGCGTCACACGATCAGGCCGCCCTGCCCTGGAATGACGTGGAGCTGGATGTGACTGGACTTTGCTGTGACTTTACCTATTTCCCGCCCCCTGCCATGGTCCCGACCGTGATCAACCGTCGTGCCCTGATGTCCGCGCTCGCCGCGGCCCCGGCCCTCAGCGCCCTCAGCGCCGTCGACGCCGTCGGCGCCACGCTGGGGAGCACCCCCGCGAACGCCGCCGACCTCTACCCCTCCAACACGGCCCTCTACGCCGACCCGTCCCTGGTTGAGGGCGTGGACTACGGCCGCCGCTACCGCCGGCACTTGATCGACGACCAGAGCCCGCAGGACCGTCCGCCGTTCATCCGGACCACCGTCATCGCCCCGCACGGCGGCGGCATCGAGGTCGGCACGTCCGAACTGTGCCTGGCCGTCGCCGGCTACGACCCGGCCGACCTCGCCCCGACCCCGGCCGCCGGGCCGGTGCTCGACTTCTGGATGTTCGAGGGTCTGCGCTCCTCCAACAACGGCGCACTGCACGTCACCTCGACCCACTGCGATGACGGCGTGGTCCGGGCGATGTGCGCCGGCAGCCTCAACGTGCTGTCGCTGCACGGCTGCACCACCGCAAAAGCCGGCTTGGAGGTCGGTGCCCGGGCCGTGCTGGTCGGCGGCCTGAACTCCGCCTTCCGCCAGTACCTGATGGAGGAGTTCGCGGCGGCGGGCGTCCGGGCCGTGACCGCCTCCGGCGAGGAGGAGATCGCGGGCGCCTCGCCGGAGAACATCTGCAACCGCAGCCTGCTCGGGATGGGCGCCCAGTTGGAGCTGACCACCGAGCTGCGCGCCACGATGTTCGCCCCGGGTAAGAGCACCCGCGCCGAAGCGGCGGTCAACACCCTGCCGCTGTTCTGGGGCTTCACGACCGCGGTCCGGACCGCGATCCAGCGGGTGGAGGCGACCCAGCCCATCCTGTGACGGACGGCCCGCCGGCTGCGTGCCCCGCAGCCGGCGTCAGCCCAGCTCGTACGCCAGCACGTAGGTGTGGGTGCCGGACTCGTCGACGGCCAGCCGGAACTCCCCGGTGATCCCGGCCAGCTCGCCCGTCCCGGTGCCCGGCACCACGCGTATCGTCACCCCGGTGGTGTCCCAGGCCGCGTGCTGGAGCACGAACGAGCCCTTTCGCCCGTCCAGTTCACCCGTCACGTGCTCCACCGCGACGTACGAGGCCGGGCCGCCCGAGGCGTCGCCGACGGACAGCATCCGCACCTCGCTCCGCCCGCTCAGGCCGCCCGTGAAGGTCTTGGCGATGCTGACCCGCCCGAAGGAGACGCCCTCGCGCTCCTCCGTCTCCACCGGCTCGAAAGCGGTCAGCTCGAACGACCCGCTCGCCTCGGCACCCACGGCACGCTCCCCTCGTCGGTCGTCCCCCGGTCGGCACCCCGCCGACCGAGCGGCCGGGCACGCCCCGACCGTGCGTGAAGCGTTGCACACACCACTGACAATCGGCCCTGCGCCGCCGTCAGTACTCCCAGCGCAGCGCCAGCACCGCAGCGTCGTCGGCCAGCCCGGCGTCCCCGACCCAGCCGTCGACGTCCGCGAGCAGGGCGACCAGCAGGTCCGCCGGGTTCCACGCCGGCAGGCCGGGCAGACGTTCCGCCAGCGGGTAGAACCGGCCCTCGGCGTCCCGGGCCTCGGACACGCCGTCAGTGTGCAGGAGCAGCATGTCGCCGGGCCGCGGCTCGAAGCGGCCCGCCGGGTAGCCGCCGCCGGTCAGTCCGAGCAGGCCCAGCGGCGGCGCCGGGAACGGCGGCTCCAGGCCGCTCACCCTGCCCGCGCGGCGCAGCAGTGGGTGCGGGTGGCCGCAGTTCACGATCGTCACCGGTCCCCGGTCCGGTGCCACGTCCAGCAGCAGCGCGGTGGCGAACCGCCCGTCCTCCGACCGCGCGGTGAGCGCAGCGTCCAGCCGCTCCGCCAGTCGGGTGAGGTCGGGATCGGTCCGCGCCGCCTCCCGGAACACGCCCAGCACGTCCGCCGCCGTCTCCACCGCCGGAAGCCCGTGCCCCTGCACGTCGCCGAGCAGGATCCGCACGCCGAAGCGGGTCTCGACGACGGCGTACACGTCCCCGCCGATCCGTGCCTCGGCCGCCGCCGCGACGTACCGCACGGCCACACGCAGCCGCCCGATCCGCTCCGGCGGAGGGCGCAGCAGGGCCCGCTGCGCCGCCTCGGCCACCGTCCGGACCCGGAACAGCTCCCGTTCCCGGGCCGCCACCAGGACGACGTTGGCGGCGCTGGCCAACGTCGCGGCGAGCACCGTGATCAGCGCGGTGATGTGCACCTCGGTCGGCAGATCGGTGTTGGTGGCCTCCAGTAGCCCGACCGCGAGGACGGCGATCGCCCCGGCGATCAGCGGCACCCGGGCCGTCCGGGTGGTCGCTCCGGCCAGCACCGGCGCCACCGCGAGGACGGGGGAGAGCGTCGTGCCGGGGCCGGTCGCCAGATCGGCGATGATGGCGCCGATCAGCAGCGCGAAGGCGCCGTACAGCAGCAGCCGGGTGCGTCGCGGTAGGTGTAGCGGCGGCACACCGGCCGGGCCGTCGTCGGCGGTCACGCGTCCTCCAGGGCTGAGCGGCTGAGCGGGCCTACGATCCACTCTGCTCCGCTCCCCCCGCAGGCGGCACCTCGGACGAGGACGGCCGGGCGTACCCGACTAGGCTGGGCCGCGAGATGAGACGCAAGAGCCGCCGCCCGGCCTCCCCCCTCCCACAGCGCAACGGCGTGGACCCGGTGCACCTGCGGCTCCCGGCCGAGGGTCCCTGGCCGACCGTTCGCGCCCACCTGGTCGAGCGGCTGCCCGCCGTGGCGGCCGAGCGGATCGACGCGGCGTTGCACGGGCGGGAGATCGTCGGTGAGGACGGGCCGGTCGCGCCCGACGCGCCGTTCCGGCCCGGCGCGCACCTGTGGTTCTACCGGGACCTGCCGGACGAGGTCCGCGTCCCGTTCGAGCTGGAGGTGCTGCACCGGGACGAGCACCTGGTCGTCGTCGACAAGCCGCACTTCCTGGCCACCACCCCGCGCGGCAGGCACGTCGTCGAGACGGCGCTCTCCCGGCTGCGGCACACCCTCGACCTGCCCGCGCTCAGCCCCGCCCACCGGCTCGACCGGCTCACCGCCGGCCTGGCCATGTTCGTGGTCCGGCCGGAGGACCGCGGCGCCTACCAGACGCTCTTCCGCGACCGGCTGGTCCGCAAGGAGTACCGGGCCGTCGCCCCCTACGACCCGGCGCTGAGCCTGCCCCGCACCGTCCGCAGCCACATCGTCAAGGAACGGGGCGTGATCGCGGCCCGCGAGGTCGACGCCCCGCCGAACAGCGAGAGCGAGATCGACCTGGTCGACCACCGCGACGGCCTCGCCCGCTACCGCCTCCGCCCGCTCAGTGGACGCACCCACCAGCTGCGGCTGCACATGTGCGGGCTCGGCGTGCCGATCCTCGGGGACCCGGTCTACCCGGTGGTGCTGCCCGAACCGGCCCCGGACGATTTCCGTCGGCCGCTCCAACTCCTCTCCTCCGTCGTCGAGTTCACCGACCCGCTGACCGGCCGCGAGCGCCGCTTCGAGAGCCGCCGCACCCTGGCCGCCTGGAGCGACCCCGAGGGCTGGGCCCGCGGCGCGTCCTAGGCGGGAGTCTCGCGGCCCCCGGTACCCGCGAGACTGGCTCACCACCGTGATCACGGACAGTCGAACGCCGAGGTCCCCGACAGGGTCAGGCTCGGACGCCGGCGTGGTGCCCGTGGTGGTACCGACCGTGCCGCCGCCGGTGCCGCCGTTGCCGCCGTTGCCGCCGACCGGTTCCGGACGCCGACGATCCGGACCGGCCGGCTCCGGACATCGAGGCTTCCGAGGACGAGGACGAGTTGGCTAAGGCCTCGTCCGACTCCTTGGCGCCGCCCTCCGATGCTGAGGGCAGCACGTCGATCCGGCCCATCTGGCCGTGCGAGGAGTGCACCCCGTGGTGGCAGTGATAGACGTACTGGCCCGGGTAGTCGCCCCAGGTCATGGCGATCCGGACGGACTGGCCCGGATAGATCGGGACGGTGTCCTTCAGCCCGGCCTCGGCCGGGCCGACCGGCTCCCCGTCACGGTCCAGCACGCGGAACCGCACCAGGTGGGTGTGGAAGGAGTGGGGGGCGTGGAAGACCCCGGCCGGCCGGCGGGTGAGGTGGTTGTGGATCGTCCAGATCTCGCTGGTGCCGACGGTGGTCCGCACGTCGGTCCGGTCCGGGTCGTACTTGCGCCCGTTGATCCTGGTGTCCGGGAAGGTCGTCAGCCAGAACTCCCGCTCCACCGTCGCCTTCGGGATCGGCGGCAGGGTGGCCAGGACGTCCGGTATCCGGCTACGGTCCTCGGCCGTCCGGGTGATGTCGAAGCGCAGCACCTCGGACCGCTCGCTCTCCAGCGCGGCCGTGTTCTCCAGCACCACCGATTCGCCGACCGGGTAGCGGGAGAAGTCGACCACGATCTCGGCGCGTTCCGCGCCGGCCAGGGTCAACTCGTCCAACTTCACCGGCCCGGCGAGAAGTCCGCCGTCGGAGGCTATCTGGGTGAACGGCTCGCCGTCGGCGAAGCGCAGCGATATGTGGCGGTTGGGCGAGACGTTGAAGACCCGCAGACGGTACTTGCGCGCCGCCACCTCGAAGTAGGGCCGCTCCTTGCCGTTGACCAGCATGTGCGGGCACTCGTACGGGTCGGTGTAGACCAGCCTGCCGTCCCTCTCGATCCGGGCGTCCCGGATCAGCAGCGGGATGTCGAACTCGCCGCTCGGCAGCGGCAGGCTGCTCTCGTGCGGGTCGCTGAGCAGGTAGGCGCCGGCCAGACCGCGGTAGACGTTCTCGGCCTCCAGCCCGTGCGCGTGGTCGTGGTACCAGAGCGAGGCGGCCACCTGTTCGTTGGGGTAGCGGTACTCGCGGGTCTCGCCGGGCTCGACGAGGTCCATCGGCAGGCCGTCGTACTTCGACTGGACATGGCCGCCGTGCAGGTGGACGGAGGTGTGCACGCTCAGGTCGTTGGTCTGCTCGATCACCACCTCCCGGCCCTTGACGGCCCGGATGGTCGGACCGGGGAAGCAGTCGCCGTAGGTCCGGACGGTGGTCAGCAGCCCCTTGACGATCTCCACCTCGGACTCGGCCATCCGCAGCTTGTACAGGTCCGAGGAATCCGTCCGCGACACCGGACTCAGCACTGGGGGCACTCGCATGGCGTGCGCGAAGGTGGAGATCCGGGCGGCCCGCCCCTTGGGCTCCGACCTGGCCTGAGCGGCCGGCAGTGCGACTGGCAGTGCGACTGGCGCGGTCTGGGCCAGGCTTGGTGTGAGGCCCCAGGGGAGGAGGGCCACTGGGCCGCCTATGGTGGCGGCCCTGAGGAGGTCTCGTCGGTTCAGCATCCTCGGTCTCTCTGTCCGGGACCCGGCGGTCGGTATGCCGCCGGGCAGATGGTTCGCCGGCCGTGGTCGCCGGTCGCCCCCGCCAAACGGCTGCCGCGCACATGACGGCGCGGGCCTGGCGGTGGCTGACCGTGCGGCTCGCGCCGCGCTTGGTAACCGCCCCGCTGGCTCAGTATCAGCGGGCTTCGCGCGCTCTGCATCGCGACCGCATCCGCACGGGACCCCGGCATCCCGGGGCGGCCGGCATACCCGGGACGTTCGGGTGCCACTTCGTGCGGGGGCGAGCGCCTGGTGCGCGCTGCCGGCGCGCGGCCGCGCCCGTCGTGCCCGACACTCGTTGGGCACGACGGGGGAAGGCCGGGTATCTCCGCCGGTCATTCAGGTGGTGGCCGGTACGACATTGGTGGCGGCGACCGCGCGGCGGACCGTTCTGGCCAGGTCCACGGCATCGCCCTGGGCCCAGATGTGGGTGAAGAAGAGGCGCGGTTCGTCCGTCAGGCCGTGGTTGTGGAGTTCGACGAGTTCGATGCCGCCCTGCCGCAGCACCCCGATCACCTCCTGGACCTCGGCGGCGACCATGGCGAGGTCGCCGCTGAGCGCGGCCCGTCCGCCGCCGAGCGGCTGGAAGTTGAAGGCCGAGGTCGCGCCCAGGCCGGGTGGCAGGACGTGCCCCTCGTCGACGAGGGTCTCGCGGCGCACGAAGACGCACGCATGGACGTCCTCGCCGCTGTTGCCCGCGGCCCCCAGCGCGGCGTCGATGCCGACGGTGTCCAGTTCGAGGGGCCGGAGCGGTCTTCTGGGCGGGCGCGGTGCCGGAGTGCCGGTGCGGTCGAGCGCGGTCCGCAGCCCGCGGGCCAGTGCCACGGCGTCGTGGCCGTGTGCGCAGACATGGGTCCACCAGACGTCCGGCGACTGCTCCGGCAGGTGTTTGTGGATGGCCGTCAGGGCGATCCCCTGAGCCCGGAGCGCGTCGGTGAACGCCGGCAGCTCGTCCGCGGTCACCACCAGATCGCCCATCATCAGGGTGCTGCCGTCGTCGTACCGGGCGAAGGAGGCGTGCGAGCCCAGCGCGAGCCCAGGAGTGATGGCGACGCCGCGGCTGACCACGCGCAGGTCGTGCCGCGGGAAGGGCGTGTGGTGGTAGGTCGTGCGGATGAGGTTGCCCGGGCGGCCGAGGGTGTGCGCGATGTCGCCCCAGTCCTCCTCGCGGGTGGTCACCGGGATGGGGGCGGGCCCCATGCCGCCGTGATCATGGGCTGATCCGGGCCCCGGGCCGCCGTGATCATGGGCTGATCCCGGCCCCGTGCCGTCGGGATCACGGGCCGCGGCCGGCCCCATGGCCGCATCCCCCGCCAGACCGGCCAGCACTGGTATCAGCCCGGCCGCCGCCAGCAGCGGTCGTCGCGGTACAGCGGGGGGAACAGGGTTCCCGGGGGTTGCGTCTTCGGTTTTCACAGGTACCTCCAGGGCCCGGGGCGAGTGCAGGAGCAGCTCCCCGCACGGCGGCCACGGCGGCGTGCGGGTAACGGCTCCCGTCTGGGCCGGCCGCCGGGGGGCCGGTGGCCGGACGAAGGATCGGATGGGGGCGCGGCTCGACTTCGCGGTCAGGACGCCCAGGTGCCCAGGGACATCTCGGCGGTGATGCCGGGGCCGAACCCGGCCAGCAGCCCCTGGTGGCCGTTGAGAGCCGACTTCTCGTCGAACATCCGGGCCAGGGCGTCGAGCACGACCGCACTGGCGATGTTGCCGTACTCGGTGAGGGTGGCCCGGCTGAAGCGGAACGCCTCGGGCGGCACCCCCAGGAAGCGGCTCAGGTCGTCCAGGATCCGTGGACCGCCGGCGTGGATGATGTAGAAGTCCAGCATGCCCACGTCCCACCGGTGCTGTTCCGCCACCGCACGCAGGGCAGGGCTGAGGGGCTCCATCGTCCCCGGCACCCGCTTGTCCAGCTGGAAGTGGAATCCGGTGGGGCGGACCGCGTAGGAGATCCACTCCTCGGTGTTCGGGATGAGGTAGGAGCCGTTGCGCTCCAACCGGATCCCGGTGCCGCCCTCGCCCCGGACCACGGCGGCGGCGATCCCGTCGCCGAACAGGCCGTTCGACAGCAGCGATCCCACGCCCAGGTCGGTGGGCTGGTAGCACAGCGAGCAGAACTCGCAGGCCACGATCAGCACGTTGGCGCCCGGGTACGCCGAGCAGAAGTCATGGGCCCGGTTCACCGCCGCGCCGCCGGCCGCACAGCCCAGTTGGGCGATCGGCAGCTGCCGGGTCTCCGGCCGGAAGCCCAGCTTGTTGATCAGCCACGCCGTGAGCGACGGCATCATGAAGCCGGTGCACGACACGTAGACGATCAGGTCGATCTGCGACGGCTCCACCTGGGCCGATTCGAGGGCCTGGACCACCACCGCCGGGACGCGGGCCTTGGACTCCGCCTCGAAGACGGCGCTCCGCTCGTCCAGCCCCGGGTGCTTCAGCACCACGTCGATGGGTTGGATCAGATGCCGCTTCCGCACCCCGGTGTTCTTGATGAGGCGCAACGCCAGAGCGAGCTGGGGATGGTCCTGGTGGAGCCTGCGCGCCAGTTCGAGGGTTTCCTCGTTGGTGATGACGTGCTCCGGCACGGCTATCGCGGGCTTACACAGAACGGCCATGGGACTTCCTCCTGACGGACGGAGTTCCCGGTGCGACCCTGGCGAGGCGGGGAATTCAGTGCTCGACGGCAGCCGCTGCGAGCCGAACGCGTGGAGACGGCGCGGCGGCGGGACTCACCGGGCGGGGCCCAACAGCGCGGCAGACGAGCCGGCAGAGCGAGGATCGGATGCTCGCTGTGCGGGCGGTGCCGGCCACTAGTTGGTTCGGGCCACGTCAGCCCAATTTACGGAAGGTGGGTCCAGCACGCACGTCGGCCCGCACACTCCAAGGTGTGCGGGCCGACGTGCGCGGCGATGCCGGAAGCGAGGTGGCGGTGGGCGAGCGCCGGAGCGTGGGGCACCGTCACCAGGTGACCGGCAGCCCGAGCGGATAGCGCCAGATCGACGAGGTGTTCCACGCCAGCTCCGCGGCCGGCTTCGCCAGCGCGATCCTGGGGAAGCGCTCCAGCAGGGTCCCGAGGGCGACTTCGAGCTCGGTGATGGCCAGCGGTGCGCCGAGGCAGTGGTGCGCGCCCCAGCCGAAGGTCATGTGGGAGGGGCTGGTCCGCTCCAGGTCCAGCTCGTCGGGCCGCTCGAACCTGCGGCCGTCCCGGTTGGCGGTCAGGTAGGAGACGTGCACGATGTCCCCCGCCGGGATCGTCACCCCGCTCAGC
The DNA here is from genome assembly GCF_042794375.1 of Kitasatospora sp. NPDC056531. Classification (NCBI taxonomy): domain Bacteria; kingdom Bacillati; phylum Actinomycetota; class Actinomycetes; order Kitasatosporales; family Streptomycetaceae; genus Kitasatospora; species Kitasatospora sp. NPDC056531. The sequence goes on from NZ_JBHTTU010000014.1 coordinate 20,765, forward strand.
TCCACGTCCTCAAGGGCCACCCGGGGGATGCCGACGCCCTTGCGGAAGGGGATGAAGCGCAGCATCTCCTGGATCACCTGGCTGAGCATCTCGGGCCGCTCGAGCAGGGTGGCGCGCACGTCCGGCCGGGTGAGGATGGTGTACGAGAGGTTGCCGAGCTCGTACGTCGTGGTGTCCTGGCCGGTGATCAGCAGGACCATGGCCATCACGGTGAGTTCCCGCTCGTCGAGGACCTCGTCCCCGTCGCGGGCCGTGGCCAGCGCGCTGATCAGGTCGTCACCGGGGTTCCTGCGCCGTTCGGCCGTCAGCTCGGCGAAGTACGCCCGCAGGTCGGCCTTGGCCCGCACCGCGTCCGGCTTGTTGTCCAGGTCCATGTTCATCATCGTCCGGGCGTTGGCGCGCAGCTGTGCGCTGTCGGCCTCGGGGATCTCCAGGACCTCGCAGATCGTGATCAGCGGGAGCGGGTGGGCCAGGTGCTCCATGAGGTCGGCCGGGGGACCCTGGTCCCGCATGCGGTCCAGCAGCCCGTTCACCACGAGCTGGGTACGGTCCCTCATCCGCTCGATGTGGTCGGGCGTGAAGCCCTTGGACACCAGGCTGCGCAGGCGGGCGCTGGCGGGCGGGTCCATGACGTTGATCGCCTCGGCCTGGACGATCGGCTCGGGAGTCATGCGCGGGAAGTCCCGGCCGACGATGGCGTGGCGGCTGAAACGCCGGTCAGTGGTCACTGTGCGCACGTCGTCGTACCCCGTGACGAGCCAGGCCTCCCCCTCGCCGTAGGGGAGGCGGATGCGGCTGGCCGGCGCGTCGTTCATGAGCTGCCGGAGCGTCGGGTCGAACTCAAGGGCTTCGGCGAAGTCGAACGGGCAGTTCCGTGCGCTGGAGTCGGTGGACATGCGGACCTCCAGGTCTGGGCCGTGCGGGCCGGATGGGAAGGCGGATGGAACGGACTGAGCACCGGTACCCGATCGGTCGGCCGCACACACCGGTGGAGGTGCGGGACGGCCGGTAATTCATCCGGGCTGATCAGCGGCAGGAGCGTCCGGTTCCCACATCACGCGGTCGCCCCGGCCGCCGCGCGCCGGTCCGCCGCCCGGCTGCTCGCGGCCACCGCGGGGCCACGCCGGACGAGCCGACACCGCCGCCGCACCCTCGCCGCCTGGACCGGCCCCCGGGGCTGGGAGGCCGGGTCCTAGGACGGCCCGTCGATCTAGGACGAACGCATGACCCGGTCCCAAGCCGGGCGACCGATCCGCCGCTCGCCCCGGCGGCGGGATCGTTGCCTCATGAACGCAGCACCGCACACCGCCCCCGCCCCCGTCGCCCTGGTCACCGGCGCCTCCCGAGGACTCGGCCTGGCGCTCGCGCACGCCCTCGCCGCCGAGGGCTGGCAGCTGGTGATCACCGCTCGGGGCGCTGCCGAACTCGCCGAGGCCGAACAGGCCCTGGCCGCCGTCACCAAGGTGGTGGCCCTGTCCGGCTCGATCGTCGACGACGACCACCGCGCCCGCCTGGCCGAGGCCGCCGAGGGACTCGGCGGCGCGAGCCTCCTGGTCAACAACGCCGGCACGCTCAACGGCGCCCCCGCCCCCGGCGCCGAGCCGCTGCCCCGGCTGGCCGACTTCCCGCTGCCGGACCTGCTGGAGACCTTCGAGGTCAACGCGCTCGCCCCGATCGCGCTCACCCAACTCGTCCTGCCCCAGCTGCGCGCCCGCTCCGGCGCGGTCCTCAACATCAGCTCGGACGCCGCCGTGGTGCCCTACCTCGGTTGGGGAGGCTACGGCGCCAGCAAGGCCGCGCTCGACCAGGCCACCGCCGTACTCGCCAGGGAGGAGCCGGAGTTGAGGGTCTGGGCGGTCGACCCGGGCAGCATGCGCACCCGGATGATGCAGGAGGCGAGCCCCGGCGAGGACATCTCCGGCGAGCCACTGCCCGAGCAGGTCGCACCCGTTCTGCTCGGCCTGCTGCGCGACCGCACCCCCTCCGGCCGCTACCGCGCCGAGGACCTGGCAGCCGTCGACCGGGGTGGGCGATGACGGCCCTGACCGGCCTCGGCCTCGGTCTCGACCTCACCGTCCCGCCCGAACTCTCCGCCCGCGCACCGGCGGAGGCCCGCGGCGGGGCCCGGGACGGCGTACGGATGCTGGTCGGCCGGCGCGCCTCCGGCGGCATCGAGCACCGCCGCTTCACCGAGTTGCCCGAGGTGCTGCGGCCCGGCGACCTGCTGGTGGTCAACAACTCGGCCACCCTCCCGGCCGCCCTGCCGGGCCGGCTGCCCGACGGCGCGCCGGTCGCGCTGCACCTCTCCTCCGCCCAGCCGGACCGACGCGGCGGCTACCTGGTGGAGTTGCGTGAGGTGGTGCCCGGGCAGGCGGCGGCGTACTACCCGCCGGAGCGGTCCCCGGCCCGCCCGGGCCTGCGGGTCGGCCTGCCGGACGGCGGCACGGCCGAGCTGACCGAGCCGTTCACCGCCCGCCTCTGGTATGCCGAACTCCACCTGCCTGTCCCGCTGTTGTGCTACCTGGAGCTGTACGGCCGGGCGATCCGGTACGGCTACACGGACCGCGACTGGCCGGTCGAGGCCTACCAGACGGTCTTCGCGACCGTCCCCGGCAGCAGCGAAATGCCCAGCGCGGCCCGTCCGTTCAGCCCTGAGGCGGTGGCTCGGCTGGCCGGCCGGGGCGTGCTGGTCGCCCCGGTCACCCTGCACGCCGGGGTGGCCTCGCCGGAGGCGCACGAGGCCCCGTACGCCGAGCGCTTCCACGTCCCGGCGGTCACCGCCCGGCTGGCCGGCCACGTCCGGGCCGAGGGCGGCCGGGTGATCGCCGTCGGCACCACCGTGGTGCGCGCCCTGGAGTCGGCCGCCGAACCCGACGGCACGCTCCAGGAGGCCGACGGTTGGACGGAGTTGGTGATCACCCCGGAGCGCGGCGTGCGCGCCGTCGACGGCCTGCTCACCGGCTGGCACGAGCCCCGCGCCTCGCACCTGCTGATGCTGGCCGCCGTCGCGGGCCGTCCGCTGCTGGCGGCCTGTTACCGCGAGGCCGTCCAACATCGGTACCTGTGGCACGAGTTCGGGGACGTCAACCTGCTTCTGCCGGACTGACCGGGGTCGGCCGGTGGCGGCGTAGGTCGCGAACCCCCCGTTGGTGTCCGCCGGCCCTGCACGGCGGTCGACCGGGACGGGGGAGAGCGATGATTCCCCCGCCGGCCCGGGCCCCCACCCCGGCGGGCAGGCGAGGCGATCACGGTGTCGAGCCGGGGGCGCCGCTCAGGCCAGCAGGGTCTGCGCCACGTGGTGGGTGTCCAGGTACTCGCGGACGGCGGTGATCAGCCCGTTCTCCACGGTGAACACGCCCAGGCAGTGGTTCTCGTACGGGGCGCCGTTGGCGGCCTTCCCGACGGTGGTCCACTCGGCCACCGCCTGCGGACCGTCGGCGAGGACGTGGGTGAGGGTGATGGCCGGCAGTCCGTCGGTGGCGAACAGGGCGCCGACCCGGCCGAGGAAGTCGCCGAAGATCTCCTGCTTGCCGTGCCAGGTGCGGGACAGGGTGAGGCCGCCCGGGTAGGTCCAGGTGGCGTCCTCGGCGAACAGGGCGACGGCGGCGTCGAGTTCACCCGCCGCGAGGAGGGTGACGTAGTCGGTGACGACGGTACGGGCGTCGGGCTGCTGCATGGTGGGCTCCGCTGGTGTGTACGGTCGGGGCTCTCCCGCCGTGACACCAGCAAAGCCCGGCGACGGCGGTGGCGGCCAACAACCGCACGAGCACCCCGACAACCATCCGTTGTCCATGCAGGTCTAATCGGTCGAGAAGCCCGGCGGCAGCTCCAGCTCGAACCAGACCACCTTGCCGTCCCTGGTCCGGCGGCTGCCCCAGCGGTGCGCCAGCTCGTTGACCAGGTGGATGCCGCGCCCGCCCTCGTCCTCGATGTGGGCACGGCGGATCCGGGGCGCTTCACTCCCCTGGTCGGCGACCTCCACGGTGAGGACCCGATTGCAGAACAACCTCAGTTGGGTGGGGAATCCGGAGTGCACCAGGGCGTTGGTGATCAGCTCGCTGGTGAGCAGCTCGGCCCAGTACGCGAGCGCGCTGAGCCCCCAGGCGTCCAGCGTCTCGCGGGTGAAGCGGCGCGAGTGGGCGACCATCGCGCGGTCGCCGGTGAGCGGCAGGATGGCGATCCGGTCCGCGCCTTGCGGGCGGACCTGCGCCATGATGACGGCGATGTCGTCCTCGGAGGTGCGGCCGGTGAGCCGGGTCAGGACGGCGTCGCAGGTCTGCTCCAGCGTGCGGCGCCGGTCCGCGACGGTACGACGCAGCAGGGTCAGGCCCTCGTCCAGGTCGCGGCCCCGGCGCTCGATCAGGCCGTCGGTGTAGAGGGTCAGGATGCCCTCCTCGGGGAGGGTGAACTCCACGCTCTCGAACGGGACTCCGCCGACCCCGAGCGGTGCGCCGGGCGGCAGGTCGACCAGGTCGGCGTTGCCCTCGGTGTCGGCGACCACGGGCGGCAGGTGCCCGGCGCAGGCGGCGGTGCAGCGGCGGTCCACCGGGTCGTACACCACGCACACACAGGTGGCGAACTGCCCCTCGCCGAGCGCCGTGGTGGCCTCGTCCAACCGGTACAGCACCCGCGCCGGGTCCAGTTCAAGGGTGATCAACGTCCGGGCTACGGTCCGGAGTTGGCCCATGGTGGCGGCGGCCCGAATGCCGTGGCCCATCACGTCGCCGACGATCAGCGCGACCCGGCCGGCGGAGAGCGGCACCACGTCGAACCAGTCGCCGCCGACCTCGCTCACCACGCTGCTGGGCAGGTAGCGGTAGGCCAGCTCCAAGCCGATCGTACGGTGGATCTCCTGTGGCAGCAGGCTGCGTTGGAGCGTGAGGGCGGTGTCCCGCTCACGGCGGTAGAGCCGCGCGTTGTCGATCGCCAGCGCCGTCCGGGCGGCCAGCTCCTCGGCCAGCGAACGGTCCGCCGGGCCGAACGGCACCGGGTTGCGGGTGCGGACGAACTCCGCGCCGCCCAGCACGAGTCCGCGCGCCACCAACGGCACCATCAGGTAGGAGTGGATCCCGGCGGCCAGCCCCGGCTGCACCCGGTCGGGGGAGGCGACGATCCGGCGCAGCTCCTCCTCGGTCACCTCGGAGACCAGGATCGAGCGCCGGGTGCGCAGGCTCTGCGCGTACACCTCGGCGGACTGCGAGGTCTCGCCGACATGGTCGGCGGCCTCCGTCATGGTGCCGTCCTGGGCCGCCTCGCCGACCGCCACCGCCCGCATCAGCACCGAGCCGTCCCGGGGCACCGGCCCGGGCTCCTCGCCGCTGAGCACCGCGTCGCGCAGGTCCACGGTGACGAAGTCGGCGAAGCGCGGGGTCACCACCTCCACCAACTCCTGGGCGGTGCGGTGCAGATCGAGCGTGGTGCCGATCCGGTTGCTGGCCTCGTTCAGCAGGCCCAGCCGCTGCTGGGCGGCCCAGGCCTCGTCCAGCGCCCGCTGCCGGGCGGCGGCCGCGTCGCGCTCCCGGGTGAACAGCAGCGCGTTGTCGATCGACACCGCCGCCCGCACCGCCAACTCCCCGGCCAGCGCGAGGTCCTCGTCCTCGTACGGGCGCTCCGCCATGGTCCGGTAGAAACCCGCCACACCGACCACGCTGCCCCGCGCGATCAGCGGGACCACCATGAACGAGAGCACGTTCTGCTCCCGTACGGCGGCGGTGCGCACCGGGTCGTCGGCGAACCAGGCCATGCCCTCCTCGTCCATCCGCGGCACCAGCACCGGCTTGCGGTGCGCCAGGCTCCACGCGTACGGCGAACCGGGCAGGAATCGGTGCGCCCCGCCCAGCCGGTCGATCGGCGTCAGGGTGGAGCCGTGCACCGAGTGGAAGGCGATCCGCCGCAGCAGCGCCGAACCGTCCGCCGGGGCACGGGCCTCCCGCTCGCCCCGGACCAGTTCCTCCAAGACCTCCACCACCACCGTGTCGGCCAGCCGGGGCGTCGCCACCTCGGCCAACTCCTGTGCGGTCCGGCCGATTTCGAGCGTGGTGCCGATCCGGGTGGAGGCCGCGTTGACCAGCGCGAGCCGCTCCTGCGCCGCCTTCGCCTCGCGCAGCGCCTGCTGCCGCGCCAGCACCGTCTGGTGCTGGCGCAGGTACAGCCGGGCATTGTCGATCGCGACGGCGGCCCGCGAGGCCAGCTCGTCGCCCAGGGTGATGTCGGCCGCCGCGAAGGACTCCCGCTTGCCGCGCCGCGAGTACACCACCATGCCGAGCGTCGTGCCGCGCGCCACCAGCGGCGTGATCCGAACCGGACGCGGCCGGTCGCCCAGGAACGCCTGGAGGTGGCTCTCGTTGATGCCGTCGCTCAGCGGCGTCAGCTCCCAGGACGGCACCACCACCGTGCGCCCGGTGGTCAGCGCCCGGCCGTACGGGGAGTCCGCCGGAAGCTCGTACACCGCGTCCACCGGCAGCGCCTCGGTCGGGTACAGCGGGTCGGCGGTGGCCAGCGCCAGACGGCGCACCAGCTGCGGGGCCTCCGCGTCCGGCGGCTCGACGTTGCGGCCCGCCACCAGCGCCTCCAGCGCGAACACCCCGCTGATGTCGGCGAGCCTCGGAACCATCGCGTCGGCCAGCTCCCGAGCGGTCTGCCGCAGGTCGAGGGTGGTGCCGATCGAGGCGGTCGCGTCGACCAGCAGGGCGAGCCGCTCCTGCGCTCGGGCCGCTCGGGCGTCTGCGCGGTAACGCTCGGTGATGTCGATGACGGTTGCGCTGACCCCGAGCACCCGCCCGGCCCGGTCCGCGAGCCGGAAGTAGGACGCGGACCAGGCGTACTCGTGCCGCGGATCGTCCGGCATGCGCCCGTGCGAGCGGAAGTCCACCACCGGCTCACCGCTTGACAGCACCTGCCGCATCACCGCCTCGGCCTCGGTGCCGTTGATCCCCGGCAGCAACTCGGTGAGCCGGTGGCCCAGGTGCTCGTCGGCGGGCAGTCCGTTCGCCCGGGCCAGTGCCTCGTTCAGTCGGACGAAGCGCAACTCGGTGTCGTACACCGCCATACCGACCGGGGACTGGGTGAAGAACCCGTCCAGCACGGCCAGATCCGCCTGGATGCGGTGCAGCGTCGTCACCTCGGACGCGACGGCCAGCACCAGCGGCGCCCCGCCGGGCCCCCGGATCGGGTGCGTGCGGAACTCCAGGTTCACCAGGTGCCCGTCCCGGTGCCGCACCGGGAACACCCCGGACCACTCCAGGCCCTGCAGGATCTGCCCGAACAGCTCCAGCACCTCGGGCCGCGTCTCGTCCGAGGTCAGCAGCTTCGCCGCCTTCTGCCCCACCGCCTCGTCCGCACGGTAACCGAGCAGTGCCTCCGCGTCGCCGCTCCAGTGCAGGATCCGCCCGTCGGCCTCGATCAGCGCCGTGGCGATCGGCACCAGCAGGGCATCCTGCCGCGGTTCCCCCTGGCGCCGCCCTTCGTCGTTCACCATGGCCAGAGACCCGCCCGGAGATCGTTCCCACCAGCCCTGCCATCGTCGCACGCAGTCCCCGGCCCCCGCCCCTTCTGGCCACCCCGGCCGCGAACCGCGCGCGCCCGTGCCCAGGCGTGGGTGGCTGGCCTCGACGGGCCGGGCGCTCGCTGCTCGTGAGGATCCGCTCGCCCGCTTACAGGTCGTCCTACAGCTCGTCCCAGGACCAGTGTCGTCCGCGTGCCCGGACAGTGGGACGGTGGTCGCGTTCTCCCCGGCGGACCCGACGGTCGCGGGTCAGCGGGTGGTGGAGTGTTCTCGGGTCGGGGCTGTTGGCTCCGGGTCGGTGAGGGTCTTGTCGGCGGCCTCGGCGCGGTGGGCCGCGACCGCGAGCACGGCGCCGATGAGGCAGAGGGCGGCGGCGACCAGGACGGCGCGGTCGGTGCCCGTGGTGAGGGCGCGGGCTGCCGCCTCGGGGCCCGGGGCGGCGGCGCGGGCGGAGCCGGCGACGGCGACCGTCACGGCCACGCCGAGGGCCGAACCCAGGTAGCGGGAGGTGTTGTTGGCGCCCGACCCCATGGCGGCGCGGTGGGCCGGGACGCTGCTGACCGCCAGACGGGCGAGGGCCGCGTTGAGGACGCCGCTGCCGATCCCCGCGACCGCGAGGCCGGGCGCCAGCCGGAGCCAGGACGAGCCGGGGGTGAGCCCGAACAGGCCGGCTTCGCCCAGGCCGCAGACCAGTAGGCCGAGGGCGACCTGCGCGGTGGCCGACAAGTGCACGGCGAGCCGACGGGCCTGGAGGGCGGAGACCACCGACAGGCCGGACCACAGGGCGAGTACGCCGCCCGCCGCCAGGCCGGACAGGCCGAGCACGCCCTGGAGCAGGGTGGGCAGGTAGCTCATGAAGCCGACCAGCGAGAGCCCGGTGAACAGCGCCCCGCCGGTGGCGGCGATGAAGCCGGGGCTGCGGAACAGCGCGAGGTCGAGCATCGGTTCGCGGACCTTCGCCTCGACCGCGGCGAAGGCCGCCAGCAGCAGCACTCCGCCTGCGAGCAGCGCCACCACCGCCGGCCGCCCCCAGCCGCTGCGCCCCTCGGCCAGTCCGGCGATCAGCGCGGACGTCCCGGCGGCGAGGGTCAACACGCCGTACGGGTCGAGCGCGCGGGGCTGCTCAGCCCGTGATTCGGTGAGGTACGCGGCGGCGCAGGCGGCCACGGCGGCGGAGACCACCGCGAGTCCGCCGCCGACCGCGCGCCAGCCTGCCCACTGTTGGACCAGCGCGCCGTAGACCGGTCCGACCGCGATGCCGAGGCCGACGGCCGCGCCCCAGCTCCCGAGTGCCCGGATCCTGGCGGGCCCAGGCGGGTGGGCGTGGCTGATCAGGCCGAGTGCGGGTGCCAGGACTGCGGCCGAGGCGATGCCGAGCAGCACCCGGGCGGCCAGGTAGACGGCGCCGCCGGGCGCGAGTGCGGCCAGGGCCTCGGCGGCGGCGAACAGTGTCACGCCGAAGGTGAAGACCCGCTTGCGGCCGTGGTCGTCGGCGGCGCTGCCGGCGGTGAGCAGCAGAGCCGAGATGCCGACCAGGGTGCCGGTGAGGATCCAGGTGCGGCCGGAGGCGCCGAGGTGGGCGGCCTGGGCGGTGGCGGCGAGCGAGGCGGTGGGGGCGGTGTAGGCGACGGTGACCAGGGCGGTCGCCGCCGCCGTGACGGCCAGTGTGGCGCCGGGCCGGACGGACGCGGCCGGTGGGGTGGGGGAGGAACCGGGTGGTGCGGGGGACATGGGTGTTCCCTCCGGAGCGCGGACCGATGGGTCTGGTGAATGAACCTTCGTTTCGGCGGCACGCTACCACCTTTGGTCTGTTCATTGAACCCATAGGCCGGGTGAACTAGGCTGACCCGCATGGCGCTGGGAACCGACTACGAACTGCAGGACTGCGCACTGGCCCGCGCGCTGGAGGTGGTCGGCGAGCGCTGGAGCCTGCTGATCGTGCGCGACGCGTTCTACGGCGTACAGCGGTTCAACGACTTCCTCGCCCACCTCGGCATCCCCCGCGCCGTCCTCACCGCGCGCCTGAACGCCCTGGTCGCCGCCGGGGTGCTGCGCAAGGAGCCGTACCAGCAGGCGCCGCTGCGCCACGGCTACCTGCTCACCGAGGTCGGCCTCGAACTCTGGGGCCCGCTCTACCAGTTGAGCCGCTGGGGCGGTCGGCACGCCACCGATGGCGGCCCGCACCACCTGTTCGCGCACGCCGCCTGCGGCACCGACCTGGATCTCGTCGGAGCCTGTCCGAAGTGCGGCGGCGGGCCCGTCCCGCCGACCGAGGTCGCCATGCGCCCCAACCCCGCCCGCGCGGTCGGCCGACGCGAGGACGCCGTCTCCCGTGCCCTGGTCCGTCCCCACCTGCTGCTCGAACCGATCGCCTCGGCGGCGGTAGCGGCTTAGGGCCAGGTGCGGGCCCAGGCCCAAGCCCGGGGGTCCGCACGCCGACGAGGCCGTCGGCGGGTCACCGACGGCCTCGCGGGGGGGGGCATGAGTCAGGAGTGGAACCGGACCTCAGGGTTGGCGGCGGTCGGTCCGTCGAGGAGCGGCTGCTCGATGCCCTTCAGCTGGAGGTCGAAGAAGGCGCCGACGTACTGGCGGGTGAGGTCGATGGCGCGCCGGCCCGAGACGGTGGTGCCCGGGTCCTGTGGGATGCCGAGCGCCTCGGAGAAGAGCGGGTAGTCGGTGAAGCTGCCGTGGTTGGTGCCGTCGATGGTCAGCCACTGCTTCCAGCCGTCGAGCCGGGGCCAGCTCTTGGTCCAGCTGTCGTCCTCGGCGCCGTCGGGCAGCGGGTGGCCCATCATCAGGTACGGCTTGCCGCCGATGCCGGACTCGGGCACCAGGTAGTCCATGGTGCCGTCCAGGTCGGCGCCGGCCTGGATCCGGTCGTCGGTCAGCAGCGCCGGAACGGTGGACGCGCCGCCGGCCGAGTGTCCGGCCATGCCGATCCGGTGGCGGTCGATCATGCGGGCATAGCGCCAGGCCGGGTGCGGGCGGCTGGTCAGCTGGTCGAGGACGAAGGAGACGTCCTTCGCCCGGCTCTCGTTCAGCGCCTTCCAGGCCTCCGGCGTCCTGAGCTTGCCGCACATGACGCAGGGGAGCGTCTGCCCGTCGGGGAAGGTCGTCCCGGTGTTCTCGTAGGTGTGGTCGACCAGGGCCACGACGTACCCGCGGCTGGTCAGGTCCTCGGCGAGGCTGGTGAGCGAGGCGCGCGGCATGCTGAAGCCGGGGGAGAGGACCACCAACGGGTAGTGGCCGCCCTGCGGGCGGGCGTCGGTCCTGGACCAGGTCCGGGTGTCGGTCACCGACTCGGTCGGGATGGAGTTGCCCGGGACCTTCCCGTCCAGCAGCAGCCGGGCGGCCGCGGCGGTCATGTAGGGGGCCGGGCTGCCCGTCCCGGCGTGCGCGGGGTAGTACATCGAGACCATCAGCTGACGCGGACCGGCGGAGGGGACCCACGGGTCCGGACGGCCCTGGTCGACCAGGTGCAGGTCCTCCCGCCCGACCGTGTACGGCCCGGTCGGGCGCGGAAGCTCGACGTGGACGGCGGTCGGGGCGGTGTCCGCGGCCGTGGCAGTGGCGGTCACGGTGACGGTGGCACCGGCCGAGGCGGCGGGCGCGGCCAGGGCCGGTGCGGCGGCGGCGAAGGACAGCGGCAGCGCGAGCAACAAGGCTGCCGCGGCGGCGGTTGTGCGAAGTCGGCTCATGTGACCGAAGGTAGGTCGCGGGCACCGGAACTGACGTCCACTCAGCGACGTACTGATCCCTTCCGGGAGGCCCCCCTTTCGCCCCTAGGGGGCGGGCGGGGTCAGTCGATCGCCTCCAGGATCGTGGCGTTGGCCAGGCCGCCCGCCTCGCACATGGTCTGCAAGGCGAACCGCCCGCCGCTGCGGCGCAGTTCGTGCACCAGGGTGGTCATCAGCCGGGTGCCGCTGGCGCCCAGCGGGTGGCCGAGGGCGATCGCGCCGCCGTTGACGTTGAGCCGGGCCGGATCGGCGCCGGTCTCCTGCAACCAGGCCAGGACCACGCTGGCGAAGGCCTCGTTCACCTCGAACAGGTCGATGTCGGCGAGCGAGAGGCCCGAGCGGCGCAGCACCTTCTCGGTCGCGGGCAGCACGCCGGTGAGCATCAGCAGCGGGTCCGAGCCGGTGACCGCGAAGGAGTGCAGCCGGGCCAGCGGACGCAGGCCGAGCCGGGCGGCGGTCTCGCTGCTGGTGATCAGCACGGCGGAGGCGCCGTCGTTGATCGGGCTGCTGTTGCCCGCCGTCACCGACCAGGTGATCTGCGGGAAGCGCTCGGCGTAGGACGGGTCGGCGAAGGCCGGGCGCAGGCCCGCCAGCACCTCGGGCGTGGTGCCCGGACGCACCGACTCGTCCATGGTCACCAGCCCGCCGGGCGTCTCCACCGGGACCAGCTCGTCCGCGAAGCGGCCCTCGGCGTGGGCCCTGGCCGCCTTGACGTGCGAACCGGCCGCGAACTCGTCCATCGCCTCCCGTGTGATCGACCACTTGGCGGCGATCAGCTCGGTGCTGATGCCCTGCGGGACCAGCCCGCCCGGGTAGCGGGCCGCGACCGAGGCGCCGAACGGGTCCGCCCCGGGCGGCACGTTGGACCACATCGGCACCCGGCTCATCGACTCGATCCCGCAGGCCACCACCACGTCGTACGCCCCGGCGATCACCCCCTGCGCGGCGAAGTGCACGGCCTGCTGGGAGGAGCCGCACTGCCGGTCAATGGTGGTCGCCGGTACGGAGTCCGGGAACCCGGCCGCCAGCCAGGCGTAGCGGGTGGTGTTCATCGCCTGCTCGGCGACCTGGTCGACGCAGCCGCCGATCACGTCGTCGACCAGGGCCGGGTCGATGCCGCTGCGCCCGATCAGGGCCTGGAGGGTCTGGGCGAGCAGCTCCACCGGGTGGACGTCGGAGAGGGAGCCTCCCGGCTTGCCCTTCCCGACGGGAGTGCGGACGGCTTCGACGATCACGGCATCGCGCATGGCGGGCCGCCTCTCCTGTGCGGGGTCGTTGGAAAAGCAAACTCACTATGGGTCCGTGAGTTTGGAAATCCAACCCTCTGGGAATCGGGATCCGGGATCAGGGATCCGGGAATCGAACCCGCTAGACGCTCCGAGCCCGCACCTCCTCCAGGAACTCGGCTGCCGCACGGGCGTTGGGCGTCGGCAGGGTGAGCGGCAGTCCGGCCGAGCGGGTCCGGATCTCCAGTTCCCCGAGGCCGGACGCCAGGGCCGAGCGCACCTCCGACCACCGGTAGGCCTCCGTCGTCGCCAGCGGATGCGGTGGCCGGTGCACCAGCCCTCCGGTCGTCACCGTCAGCCGCCCCCGGGCGAACCGGACGCTCCCCTCGGTGTGCAGCGCCTCGTGCAGTGCGGTCCGAAGGCCGGGGGAGAGCCGCTCGTCCACCTCCCGGCACAGCCGCTCCAGCCCGCGCAACTGCGCCAGCACGAGCGGGTCGTCGGCGCCGTCCGGCCATATTCGCCCGTGCTCGGGCTCCCCGCGCCGCCCGCCGGGGGAGTATTCGGTGGCCTCCACCTCGCTCCACGGCAGCAGCCGCTCGTCGCCGTCGGCCCCGACCAGTGCCAGCCCGCCTTCGTGGACCCGTACGGACCGCAACCCGAGCCCGGGTCGCGGCCGCCCGTAGCCGGTGGTGGCCAGCACCGCCGCGGCGGCCACCACGGGCGCGGGCCACCAGTCCCCGAGCGCCAGGCAGAGCAGCACCGCGAGGACCGCCGCCCCCGCGACCACCCAGATCCGCGCCCGCCAGGGCAGCGGCCGGAAGCCGCGGTACACCCGCATCACCGGCCCGAGCGGTCCGGCCGGCCCGCGCCGAGCCTGGCCGCCCTCCGGCATGAGTGACCGTGCCCACGCCGGCGACCACACCATCGCCAACTCGGCCTCCTTGCCCTCGGCGCTCCTTGCAAGCGGAATCGCGACTGTTTGATCACCACAATCAACGCCCGACCGCCCCCGGGAACAGTGCCAATCGACACCTTTTGGCCCGAAACGGTCGGACCGTGTCCCGTTCCACCCCGAGAGGCGCCGATCAGCGCCGCGCCGCGCCGGCCCCCATCTGCAGCCTCCGCAGCAGCGCCGTCCCGGCCGGGTCCACCGACCGCCGGGTGTTCGCCAGGACCACCACCCCCACCTGCTTCTCCGGATCGAACGCGACGAAGGAACTGAACCCGCCCGTGCCCCCGTTGTGCCACAGCTGCAGATGGCCGCCCTGCTGGTGGTGCAGCCGGTGCCCGAGCCAGCCGAGGTGCGTCCAGGCGAACGGGTTGACCCGGTGTCGGGTGCCCCGGGTGAGTGTGATCGCGGGCGCCAGCGGCCCGTCCGGCTCGCGGTCGGCGGACAGCTGGGCCCGCAGGAGTATCGCGAGGTCCGCGGCCGTGGAGCGGAGCCCGCCCATGCCCGGTATCGCCGCCAAGTCCCAGTACGGCACCGGCCGCCCGCCCGGCGCGTGCCCGCGAGCCAGCCGCCCGGACTGCTCCTCGCCCGGCCGCAGGCAGGTGTCCGTGAGCCCCAGCGGCTCGCAGACCTCGCGCGCCACCAGCTCCCCGTACCCGGCGCCGGCCCGCTGGGCGAGGGCCAGCCCGAGCAGCCCGACCCCGAGGTTGGAGTAGCGGAAGCTGCGCCCGGGTGCGGCCCGCAACCGCGTCCTGGCGAGCCCGCCCAGCACCGCCTCGGCCGTGCAACCGGCGTACGGATCCGGCCTGTTGGGCATGAGCAGTGCCCGCGCGGCCATGCCCCGCGGCAGCCGGGGGAGCCCTGAGGTGTGGGTGGCGAGGTGCCGCAGGGTGACCGGTTGCCCGCCCCGGACCGGGACGGTCGGCGTGTCCGCGAGCACCTCCGCGAGCGGCTCGTCGAGCCGCACCGCGTCGTCCAGGGCCAGTCGCGCCAGCACGAGGGAGGTGAACACCTTGGTGACGGAGCCGATTTCAAACAGGGAGTGCGGACCGGGCACACCGCCGCCCGGACCGGTCCGCCCGGCGCCGTGGATCTCCACGGCGCCGTCGGCCAGCCCGGCGACCACCGCGCCGATGTGCTGGCCCGCGAGCCGGTCGGCGGTCTGTTGCACGAGGCTGACGAGTTCTTTCATGGCTGTGAGCCTAGGCCGTCCCGACCTGCGAACTCGTCCGCCTGGAAGCCGATTTCGCCCCCTCCCGCTGCTCCTCCGGGCGTACGCCCCGCTACTCTCCGCACGGCACGGACACCACAGCGTGGTCACCCCGGTGGCCTGCTACGGCTCCCCGAGCGCCGCCCGCAGCCGGGCTGCGACCTCTGCCGCCCCCGCCTCGTCGGGGTACTTCCCCCGCGGCCAGAAGAACCCGCGCAGCCCGTCCTTCGGATTGCGCGGCACCACGTGGACGTGCAGGTGCGGCACCGACTGGCTGATCCGGTTGTTCGCCGCCACGAAACTGCCGGCCGCGCCCAGCCCCTGCTCGACGGCCGCCGCCACCCGCTGCACCCGCAGGAAGAACGGCCCGACCTCGGCCGGCGGCAGGTCCGCCAGGGTCCGGTGGTGGGCGCGCGGCACGACCAGCACATGGCCCGGGAACAGCGGTCGGCGGTCCAGGAAGGCCACCGCCGCCTCGTCGTCCAGTACCCGGTGCGCAGGCTCCTCGCCCGCCACCACCGCACAGAACACGCAGTCCATCCGTCCATTCAAGCGACCGGCGGCACCCCCGGCACCCCCGCGAACCCCGGACCGCCCCGACCTCACCCGTCCGGCCGCCGAGCGGGTGCGCCCGCCCCCCGCCCCTGGCGCATGGTGCCGCGGGGGCCGATCAGCGCGGCACGACCCGTGCCCCTACCCGTACTCGTACACCCATGTCCTCGTACACCCGTGCCGCTACTCGTACCGGTACAGCAGCGCCTCCCGCTCCGCCTGCTCGATCATCCCGATGGTCAGCGACTCGTCCCGCAGGTGCGACAGCGTGACCTCCGCCGAGCTCGGCTGAGCGTCCTTGGCCAGCCAGTTCTCCGGCTTCCACGCCGACCCGCGCAGGAACGCCTTCGGGCAGTGCGCGTACACCTCCTCCACCGCCACCACGATCGCGCTGCGCGGTGGCTTGCCGACCGCCGTCAGCCGGCTCAGCAGCTCCGGGTCGGTCGAGACGCAGGCCCGCCCGTTGACCCGCAGCGTGGTGTCCCGGCCCGGCACGACGAAGAGCAGCCCGACGCGGTCGTTCTCCAGGATGTTGTGCAGGGTGTCCAGGCGCTTGTTGCCGGTGGCGTCCGGTACGGCCAGGGTGTACTCGTCGAGCACCGAGA
Organism: Kitasatospora sp. NPDC056531; assembly: GCF_042794375.1. NCBI lineage: Bacteria > Bacillati > Actinomycetota > Actinomycetes > Kitasatosporales > Streptomycetaceae > Kitasatospora > Kitasatospora sp. NPDC056531. The sequence goes on from NZ_JBHTTU010000014.1 coordinate 36,548, forward strand.
CCAGCCCGGCCGGCCCGCCACGCGGGGAGACGTCGCAGCGCCCGGCGGCGTCGGAGCTGGCGACGAAGACCAGCGAGGAGCACGCGATCAGCCGCTGCGCGGCCTCGTGCAGACGGTCGACCTGCTTGCGGCGTGCGTGGTCGCCCGGCTGCTCGTAGATCTCGCGCAGCTGGGCCGGTTCGGTGAGGGCGCCCGCGCTGAGGGCGGCGAACAGTCTGTTCGGCGCGTCCGGAGCGGTGGTTGACGGTACGGCAGCATCCGGTGTGGTGGTCATACCGGGAATGTACGGGACTCCGGGGAGGCCGAGCCGGAGTCCTTCACCACACCCCCGGGCCGCGATCCGTGACCGGTCCATCCCGCACCGCCGCCCCGGCCGCCCGCCATCGCGTCGCCAACTGTCCGTGAAAGTGCCGCCTTACCCCTCCCCACCAGCGGTTTTCCGCTGATAATGGGGCCAGGGACTCCAGCCAGCCGGAGGTGGTGGTCGTGATCGTAAGAATCTGGGCCGGACAGGTCGTGTCCGATCGCATCGAGGAGTTCTGCGCGCACCTGACCACCCAGGTGATCCCGCAGCTGGGGCGTACGGACGGATGCCTCGGCGGTGAGTTGCTGCGCTCGGTGACCGAGGGCGGGCACCGGGTGCTCGTGGTGAGTCGCTGGCGCGACGAGGAGGCCCTGCGCGGCTACGCCGGGCCGATGTGGCGGATCCGGCCGGTCTGGTCGGAGGGCGAACTGTGCTTCCTCGCGCACCCCCCGGAGGTCACCCACTTCCTGTCGATCGCCGCACCCGCCACCCTCTGAACCGCAGAGCCCGAACACCAGGGCCTCACAGTGCTCCTCGAATACCGGGAAGCCTTCGGATGCCGGGAGGTCCTCGAAGGCCGAGGGGCCCTCGCGCGCCGGGGTCCCACCGTCGGGGTCCTACGCCGACAACGGCACCGGGTGGATCTCGTCCGCCGGGTGCCCGGTACGGGCGTGCACCCGCTGCACCGCTTCCTTGGTCGGCGCTTCGGACAGGCAGTACACCGTGCCCGACTCCGGGTCCGCCCACGTCTGCTGGAAGTGGACGCCCTCCTCGCCCTCGATCGCCTGGTCGGCCGTGTGGGCCGCCCTGAGCTGCTCCGCCGTGATCCCCTTCATCCCGTGGTGGACGTCCATGAACCTCGCCATGGCCCTCGCCTCCGAACCTTGGATTCCCCACCACCAGCCTCACCCTCGGTGCACGACGGCGCCACCGAGCCGCCCGATCGCGCCACCGGGCCGCCCGGCCGGCCCCGCACCGGCGGGCCCGGAACCAGCGCCCGCCACCCCGCCGCGCATTCCCCGCGCCAACCGTGAAACAGACCACAGTCGAAGACCCTCCCTGAGCCCGCGCCGCGCGTGGCAGAATGACGTCAACAGCAGTGACGTTCAGCGCACTCCGGGGTCGGTGAAAATCCGAACCGGCGGTTACAGTCCGCGACCCGTCCGCAGCCAGCGGCCGGTTGACCAGGTGAAATTCCTGGACCGACGGTTAAAGTCCGGATGGGAGGCGTGCGCGGGCGGACGAAGAGCAGTACCCGTGGTCCATCGGAACCGGAGAAACCGGACCGGACCGCGGTCAGGTGAACGGCGGGAGAGGTCTCTCCCGGGCCGGGCGAGCGATCTCCCGGCGGCTCCGGCACCCCGGCGACGGGTCGTGTCCGCGGGTTCGCGCACCGTTGCCCGTCCGTGTCATCTCCCTCTGCCGCCCCGGAGTCCGCGCCCCAAGCGCGAGGAGACCCGGGTGTTCACCGGCATCATCGAAGAGCTCGGCGAGGTCGTGTCGATCGAGGAGATCGGCGACTCCTCGCGAATCCGCCTGCGCGGCCCGGTGGTCTGTTCCGGTGCGCGGCACGGCGACTCCATCGCGGTGAACGGCGTCTGCCTGACCGTCGTCGACAGCCCCGAGCAACTGGCCGCCGAGACCGGCGAGTTCAGCGCCGACGTGATGGCCGAGACGCTGCACCGTTCCAGCCTGGGCGAGTTGAAGCCCGGCTCCCGGGTCAACCTGGAGCGCGCCATGGCGCTCGGCGCCCGCCTCGGCGGCCACCTGGTGCAGGGCCATGTCGACGCCACCGGGCGGCTGTTGAGCCGCGAGCCCGGCGAGCGTGACGCGGACGGCAACCTGCGCTGGGAGGTGCTGCGCTTCTCGCTGCCGGAGTCGATCTCCCGCTACCTGGTGGAGAAGGGCTCGATCACGGTCGACGGCGTCAGCCTCACCGTGGTGGAGGCGGCCCGCGACAGCTTCACCGTCAGCCTCATCCCGGCCACCCTCGCGCTGACCACGCTCGGCGCCAAGACGACCGGCGAGAGCGTCAACCTCGAGGTGGACGTGCTCGCCAAGTACGTGGAGCGGCTGCTCGAATCGCGCGCGCTGCCGACCCTGCCGGACCTGGAGCACATCACGGGAGAGCCCAAGTGAGCTGGCTCAGCGGAGAAGCGTTCACCGTCCTCGGTGAGCACGTGAAGTGGGCCGACATGATCGGCAACCTGCTCGGCCTCGGCGGCCTCGCGCTCGGCTGGCGCCGCTCGGTGTGGAGCTGGCCGGTCCAGCTCCTGTCCGGCGTCGTGCTGATCACCGCCTACCTCGGGGGCCACGTCCCCGGCCTGATCGGCAAGCAGCTGATCGTCATCGTCACCGCCGCCTGGGGCTGGACGCAGTGGAACCGCGGCCGCCGGGACACCGGCACCATCGTCGTACGGTTCGCCAGCTGGCCCGAGCGGGCCGCCCTGGTGGCCGGCACCGCGGTCGGCACCGTCGCCCTGGCGATGCTGTTCACCGCCTACCCCAGCTTGTCCTGGAGCCCCTGGTCGGACGCCTACATCTTCGTCGGCACGCTCGCCGCGATGGTCGCCCAGGCGCGCGGCTGGCTGGAGTTCTGGTTCGCCTGGATCGCCGTCGACGCGGTCGGCGTCCCGTTCGCCTTCAACAGCGGCTACACCTTCTCCGGCCTCACCTACTCGATCTACTTCGTCCTGGTGCTGCTCGGCCTGCGCTCCTGGTGGCTGAGCACCCGTGAGCCGCGAGTCACGTCCACCAACGTCCCGCAGGGAGTCACGGCATGACCGAGAACCAGACCTTCGAGAGCGGCATCGGTGAAGAGCTCGTCCTCGACCCCGTCGAGCGGGCGATCGCCGACATCGCGCTCGGTCGCGCGGTGATCGTGGTCGACGACGAGGACCGCGAGAACGAGGGCGACATCGTCTTCGCCGCCTCCGCCGCCACCCCCGAGCTGATGGCCTTCACCATCCGCTACAGCTCCGGCGTGATCTGCGCCCCGATGACCGGTGAGGAGCTGGACCGCCTCAAGCTCCCGCCGATGACCCAGGTCAACGAGGACCGCAAGGGCACCGCGTACACCGTCTCGGTGGACGCCCGCGAGGGGGTCGACACCGGCATCTCCGCCGCCGACCGCGCCCGCACCGTACGGCTGCTCTCCTCGCCCGGCACCGAGCCCGGGGACCTGACCCGCCCCGGGCACGTCTTCCCGCTGCGTGCCGTCGAGGGCGGCGTGCTGGTCCGCCCCGGCCACACCGAGGCCGCCGTCGACCTGGCCCGGCTCGCCGGGCTGGCGCCGGCCGGCGCGATCGCCGAGGTGGTCAACGACGACGGCACCATGGCCCGTCTGCCCGAGCTGGTCGCCTTCGCCCGTGAGCACGGCCTCGCGATCATCTCCATCGAGGACCTGATCGCCTACCGCCGCCGCACCGAGCTGCACGTCGACCGGGCCGCCGTCACCGCCCTGCCCACCGCCCACGGCGAGTTCACCGCGGTCGGCTACCGGGGCACCATCGACGGCGTCGAGCACATCGCCCTGGTGGCCGGCGGCCTCGACACGGACGGACAGCTGCCGGACGGCGAGGACGTCCTGGTCCGGGTCCACTCCGAGTGCCTGACCGGCGACGTCTTCGGCTCGCTGCGCTGCGACTGCGGCCCGCAGCTGGAGGCCTCGCTGCAGCGGGTCGCCGAGGCCGGGCGCGGCGTGGTGCTCTACCTGCGCGGCCACGAGGGCCGGGGGATCGGCCTGGCCCACAAGCTGCGCGCGTACGAGCTCCAGGAGCAGGGCCGCGACACCGTGGACGCCAACCTGGACCTCGGCCTGCCCGCCGACGCCCGCGACTACAGCATCGCGGCGCAGATGCTGGTGGACCTCGGCGTCCGCTCGCTCACCCTGCTCACCAACAACCCGCAGAAGCTGACCGCGCTCACCGAGCACGGCCTCAAGGTCAAGGGGCGCGAGGCGGTCGAGATCGCGCCGGGCGAGCACAACCTGCATTACCTGCGCACCAAGCGCGACCGGATGGGCCACGACCTGCCCGGCCTGGGCTCCTGACAGACGCACGCCCGGGCCCCGACACCTGCGGGCCCGGGCACCTGAGACCCGCAACGACCCACACCAAGGAACGGAAGTAACGACATGAGCGGCCACGGAGCCCCCGAGCTGACCATCGACGGCGCCGCCGACCTCAAGGTCGCCGTCGTCGCGGCCCAGTGGCACGACAAGGTGATGAACGGCCTGCTGGACGGCGCCCACCGCGCGCTCAAGGAGCTGGGCATCGCCGAGCCGACCGTGCTGCGCGTGCCCGGCACCTTCGAGCTGCCGGTCGCCGCCAAGCGCCTCGCCGAGCGCGGCTACGACGCGGTGATCGCCCTGGGTGTGGTCATCCGCGGCGGCACCCCACACTTCGACTACGTCTGCCAGGCGGCCACCGTCGGCCTCACCCAGGTCAGCGTCGACACCGGCGTCCCGGTCGGCTTCGGTGTGCTGACCTGCGACAACGACGAGCAGGCGCTCGACCGGGCCGGCCTGCCGGGATCCGCCGAGGACAAGGGCCACGAGGCCGTCACCGCCGCCGTCGCCACCGCCGCGGTGCTGCGCGCCACCGCCTGACCCGCGCGCGACCGGTCCCGGGGAGGGGGGAGGTAGCCCCCCCGTCCCCACCCCTGCGACTTTCCCTCCCTTCCCTTCTCCCCCCCCCCTCTTTAACCTCTCCCCCCCCCCCCCACCCTCCCCCACCCACCCCCCCTCGCCCCCCCCCCCCCCCCCCCCCGGTTCCACCCCCCCCCCCCCCCCCCCCCCCCCCCCCCCCCACCACCCCACCAAACACCAACACAAACCCC
>NZ_JBHTTU010000014.1:41700-107463 GCF_042794375.1 Kitasatospora sp. NPDC056531
GCCTCCCTCCACCCCACCCCCTACCCCACACCCAACCCCTCCCGACCTGCGCCCCCCCCCCCCCCCCCCCACGCCCCGGGACCGTTTACCGCCGGTCTGCCCGCACGCCGTATGGTGAGACCCATCATGGCTTCGAAGACATTCGAGGAGCTCTTCGCCGAGCTCCAGCAGAAGGCCGCCACCGGCGACCCCTCGTCCTCCCGTACCGCGCAGCTCGTCCAGCAGGGCGTCCATGCGATCGGAAAGAAGGTCGTCGAGGAGGCCGCCGAGGTCTGGATGGCCGCCGAGTTCCAGTCGGACGAGCAGACGGCGGAGGAGATCTCCCAGCTCCTTTACCACCTTCAGGTGATGATGGTCGCCCGCGGGCTGACGCTCGACGACGTCTACAAGTACCTCTGAACCCGACCCCCAAGCTCCCCGAGCACACCCACCTCCCAACAGGTAAGGAAGCAACCTCCCATGCTGCGCATCGCCGTCCCCAACAAGGGTTCGCTCTCGGGTCCCGCGGCGGAGATGCTCCATGAGGCCGGCTACCGCCAGCGGAAGGACCCCAAGGAACTCGTCCTCGTCGACCCGAACAACGAGGTCGAGTTCTTCTTCCTGCGCCCGCGCGACATCGCCGTCTACGTCGGCTCCGGCCGCCTCGACGTCGGCATCACCGGCCGTGACCTGCTGCTGGACTCGCACTCCAACGCGGAGGAGGTGCTCGCCCTCGGCTTCGCCGGGTCGACCTTCCGCTTCGCCCGCCCCGAGGGCGTGGACGTCAAGGACGTGACGGGCCTGGAGGGTCTGCGGATCGCCACCTCCTACACCGGCCTGGTCGAGCAGCACCTGGCCGACCACGGCGTGAAGGCGACGGTCACCAAGCTGGACGGCGCGGTCGAGACCGCGGTGCAGCTGGGTGTCGCCGACGTCATCGCCGACGTGGTGGAGACCGGCACCAGCCTGCGCAACGCCGGCCTGGAGGTCTTCGGCGAGCCGATCCTGATCTCGGACGCCGTGGTGATCCGCCCCAAGGGCGCGGGCGAGGACCCGCGGGTGGAGCAGTTCCTGCGCCGCCTGCAGGGCGTGCTGGTGGCCCGCCGCTACGTGCTGATGGACTACGACATCCGCGCCGAGAAGGTCAGCGCCGCGGTGGCGCTCACCCCCGGCCTGGAGTCGCCGACCGTCTCCCCGCTGCACACCGAGGGCTGGGTGGCCGTCCGCTCGATGGTGCTCCGCAAGGAGGCCCAGCAGATCATGGACGACCTCTGGAGCATCGGCGCCCGGGCCATCCTGGTCACCAACATCCACGCCTGCCGCCTCTGACCTGCTCGAACGGCCTGCTCGAACGGCCTGCTCGAACGGCCTGCCTGAACGGTCTGCTCGAACGGTCGGCCCGAGGCCTGATCTCCGGACCGCGGGCAGTGACCCGCCCGGCAGGCCGCGAGTGAAGAACGGTTCAATAGGGGCGGGGACGCCGACCGGTGTCCCCGCCCTTCGCCGTCAGCACCCCCGCTGTCAGCATCCTGGCCGTCAGCACCCGGCGCGCCGCACGCCGCCACCAGAACCACCGGAGACCCCACGTGTCCACGCCGCCCGTCCAGTTCCCCGTCACCTGGGCGCCCCGCCGCACCCGCGCGGTGCTGCTGCCGGTCTGCGCCCTGCTGGTGGTGCTGTTCGCCGTGCTGGCCTTCCTGCTGCCGGAGAACTGGCAGCTCAACGACCGGATCATGATGATCGGCAGCGGTGTGCTGTTCGCCTGCGTGGGCCTCATGCTGGCCCGCCCCCGGGTGCGTGCGGACGCGGAGGGCGTGACGGTGGTCAACTTCGTCCGCAGCCGCCGGCTCGCCTGGGCAGAGATCGTCCGGGTCAACTTCCGCCAGGGCGACCCGTGGGCCACCCTCGACCTCGCCGACGGCACCTCGCTCGCCGCGGTCGGCATCCAGTCCGGCGTCGGCAAGTCCCAGGCGATCGCGGACGCCCGCGCGCTGCGCGACCTGGTCGAGAGCCACGCCCAGGTCTGAGCGGGCCGCGGCCTGGCGGGTCCCGAACACGCTTCCTACCGTCGCACCGGTATGGTCTACGCTGGTAAAAGCAGGGCAAAGCTTCAGTCCTGCCCGAAAGCGACCTGAGTCGAACCGACCTGAGGAGTGACTCCCCCCCTCGATGGACGATCCGTCCAGTAGTACCTGCGCCGCCTCGCTTCCGAACCCCGGAAGGCAGGCGGCACTGTGATCACCGCCTGGCTGCTGTTGTTCGCAGCCGTTCTCCTGATCCTCGCCAACGGCCTCTTCGTGGCCGCCGAGTTCGCCTTCGTGACCGCCGACCGCGGCGCGGTGGAACGTTCCGCCGCGGCCGGCGACGCCAAGTCCGGCCGGGTCGCCAGGGCCCTGCGGCACCTCTCCTTCGAACTCTCCGGCGCCCAGCTGGGCATCACCGTCACCTCGCTGGTGGTCGGCATGCTCGCCGAGCCGGCCCTGTCGACCCTGCTCCGGCCCGTGATGGCGGGCATCGGCGTGCCCGACCCGGCCGCCCGCGGCGCCGCCGTGGTGATCGGCATGGCGCTGGCCACCTTCGTCCAGATGGTGATCGGCGAGCTGGTCCCGAAGAACTGGGCGATCTCGCGCCCGCTCCAGGTGGGCCGCGCGGTCGCCGCCCCGCACATGGCCTTCTCCTTCGTCTGCCGTCCGCTGATCAGCTTCCTGAACGGCACCGCCGACAAGACCGTCCGGGCCTTCGGCATCGAGCCGCAGGAGGAGCTGGAGCACGCCCGGACCCCGGCCGAGCTGGTCTCGCTGGCCCGTCACTCGGCCAAGGCCGGTGCGATAGACGAGGAGTCGGCGGCCCTGTTCGTCCGCACCCTGGGCCTCGGCGAGCTGACCGCGGAGTCCGTGATGACCCCGCGGGTCGACGTCTCCGCCCTCCAGCGCGACGCCACCGCCTCCGACGTGATCAACCTGACCCGGGCCACCGGCCTGTCCCGCTTCCCGGTCTACAGCGACAGCCTGGACGAGGTCACCGGCATCGTGACGCTCAAGGACGCCCTGGCCGTTCCGGCCGCCCGGCGCGGCCTGGTGCGGGTGGCCGAGCTGACCTCGCCGCCGCTGCTGGTGCCCGAGACCCTGCCCGCCGAACGGCTGCTCGACCAGCTGCGCCGCCTCCAGCCGATGGCCATCGTGGTCGACGAGTACGGCGGCACCGCCGGCGTCGTCACCGTCGAGGACATCGTCGAGGAGATCGTCGGCGAGGTGCAGGACGAGCACGACCCGGCCGACCGGCCCGAGCTGCTCCCGCTGCCGGCCGTCGACGGCCTGCCCGCCTGGGAGGCGGACGGCCGCGCCCGGGTGGACCAGCTGGAGGCCATCGGCCTGAACGCCCCCGACGGCCCGTACGAGACCCTGGCCGGCCTGGTCGCCGACCTGCTCGGCAAGCTCCCCGAGGTGGGCGAGCAGGCCGAGCTCCCCGGCTGGCGGTTCACCGTGACCGGCGTCGACCGGCACCGCACCAGTCAGGTCCGGGTGGAGCGCACCTCCGCGCCCGCGCTGTTCGACGAGGACGAGGAGGGGGCCCGGTGACCGTGCTGCAACTGGGCCTCGCCCTCCTGCTGCTGCTCGGCAACGCCTTCTTCGTCGGCGCCGAGTTCGCCGTCGTCTCGGTGCGCCGCAGCCAGATCGAGCCGCTCGCCGAGGCCGGACACAAGCGCGCCCGCGTCGTGCTGCACGCGCTGTCCAACGTCTCCGCGATGCTGGCCGCCGCCCAGCTCGGCATCACCGTCTGCTCGCTGGGCCTCGGTGCGCTCGCCGAGCCGACCATCGCCGCCCTGCTGGAGGGCCCGTTCCACGCGATCGGCGTCCCGTCCGGCCTGATGCACGCGCTCTCCTACGGGATCTCGCTCGCCGTCGTGGTCTTCCTCCACATGGTGATGGGCGAAATGGTGCCGAAGAACATGGCCATGGCCGGCCCGGAGAAGGCCGCGCTCTGGCTCGGCCCGCCGCTGGACCGGCTGGCCCGCTGGCTCGCCCCGGTGATCCGGCTGCTCAACGCCTGCGCCAACGGCGTGCTGAGGCTGTTCCGGGTCGAGGCCAAGGACGAGGTCGAGTCGGTCTTCACCACCGAGCAGCTGATGTACCTGCTGGTCGACTCCCGGGACGCCGGCCTGCTCGACGAGGATCGGCAGGAGCGCCTGGAGGACGCTCTGGAGATGGGCCGGCGACCGGTCACCGACGTGCTGCTGCGGCCCGAGGAACTGGTCACGGTGGACCCCAAGGTGACCGCCGCCGAGGTCGAGGCGCTCGCCCTGCGCACCGGCTTCTCGCGCTTCCCGGTCACCGACGGCGACCCGGCAGGCCACGGCTACCTCGGGTACCTCCACCTCAAGGACATCCTCGACGTGGAGGACCCGTCGGTGCCCGTCCCGGCCCGCCTGTGGCGGCCGATCACGGTGCTGCGCGGCGGCCTCCCGCTGGACGACGCCCTCGGCGCGATGCGCCGGGCCACCTGCCACCTGGCCGCCGTGCTGGACCAGGACGGCCGCACGATGGGCGTGGTGATGCTGGAGGACGTGCTGGAGGAGCTGGTCGGCGAGATGCACGACCCCGACCACCGCACCACCGCCTGAGGTTCCCGCTTTCGCTGACGGCGTGTCCGCCCGCGGCGATTCCGCCCAGAGCGTTCAGCGGTTCCCATGCCGGCCACCCTCGGAGCAGGGTGGTCGGCATGAGACTTCTGCTGCTGGGTGGAACCGAGTTCGTCGGACGCGCCGTCGCCGAGGAGGCCGTGGCCAGGGGCTGGGAGGTGACGGCCCTCAACCGCGGCACGCAGCCCGCGCCCGAGGGCGTGCGGGTGCTGGCGGGCGACCGCACGACCGAGGACGGCCTCGCGGCGCTCGCCACGGGGGAGTGGGACGCGGTGGTGGACACCTGGTCCTGGGCCCCGGCGGCGGTGCGCGACAGCGCCCGGCAGCTGTCCGGCCGGGTCGGCCATTACGCGTACATCTCCAGCCGGTCGGTGTACGACTACCCGCTGCGGGCCGGGGCGGACGAGACGGCGCCGGTGGTCCCCTCCTCCCCGGACCTGACCGGCGAGGTGGCCTACGCGGAGGCCAAGCGCGGCGCCGAACTGGCCCTGGAGGCGGAGTACGGCGGGCGCGCCCTGCTGGCCCGCGCCGGGCTGATCCTCGGCCCGTACGAGAACATCGGTCGACTGCCCTGGTGGCTGAACCGGATCGCCCGCGGCGGCCCGGTGCTCGCCCCCGGCCCGCGCGACGCGGCGCTGCAGTACATCGACGCCCGCGACCTCGCGATCTGGACCCTGGACGCGGTGGCGGCCCGCCTGGGCGGCCCGTACAACGTGGTCAGCCCGGCCGGCCACACCACCATGGGCGAACTGCTGGCGGCCTGCGTCCGGGCCACCGGCTCGGACGCCGAACTGCGCTGGACCGACCCGGAGCGGATCCTCGCGGCGGGCGTCGAGCCGTGGACCGAGCTGCCGATCTGGCTCGCGCCCGGCGAGCTGTACGACTTCCTGCACGGCGCCTCGGTCGCCCGCGCGGTCGACGCCGGGCTGCACTGCCGCCCGGTCGCCGAGACGGTCGAGGACACCTGGGCCTGGCTGCGCTCCATCGGCGGCGACGCCCCCCAGCGCGCCGACCGGCCGAACGTCGGGCTCGACCCGGAGCGCGAGGCGAAGCTGCTCCAAGGGTGAGGTCGTAGGGGGAGCGGGTGAGGGAGCCAGTCGTAGGGGGAGCCGGTCGTCAGCCCCGGCCGTCGATCAGCTCCCCGTAGGCCTGCACCAGGTCCGGGAGCCGCAGCGTCGCCAGGTCCTCCCGGCCCGGCGGCTCGCGCAGCAGCGACAGCCGCAGGTCCCGGTAGGCGCAGGACTTCTCGTACAGGGTGCGGATGAACCGGCCGTTGCCCAGTTCGTCGATCCAGCCCTCGCGCACCACGTGGGTGCAGATGCTGGCCAGCTCCTCGGCCGCGTCCTCGTCCCAGCCGTCGCCGTCCCGGCCGGCCAGTGCCGCGCCGATCGCGGTCAGTTCGTTCGGGCGGTAGCTGGGGAAGTCGACCCGGGTGGTGAAGCGGGAGTTGAGGCCGGGGTTGGTGGCGAGCAGCCGGTTCATCCCCTCGGGGTAGCCGGCCAGGATCACCACCAGCCGGTCCCGGTTGTCCTCGGCCCGCTTCAGCAGCACCTGCAGCGCCTCGTCGCCGTACGCGTCGCCCTTGGTGTAGCCGGAGTTGGAGAGGCTGTACGCCTCGTCGATGAACAGCACGCCGTCCAGCGCGGAGTCGATCAGGTCGTTCGCCTTGACGGCCGTCTGGCCGAGGAACTCCCCGACCAGGTCGGCTCTTTGGGCCTCCACCAGGTGGTCGCCGGAGAGCAGGCCGAGGGCGTGGAAGACCCGGCCGAGGATCCGCGCCACGGTGGTCTTGCCGGTGCCGGAGGGACCGGAGAAGACGAAGTGCCGCTTCGGTGGCTGGACCGGCAGGCCCTGTTCGGCGCGCAGCCGACTCATTCTCAACTGGGCTGAGAGCGCCCGTACTTGGCGTTTCACCGGCTCCAGGCCCACCATCAGTGAGAGTTCGGCCAGTGCCGCGTCCAACTCCCGTTCGTCGCCCTCCGGTTGGTCGGGCGCGGCCGAGGGCGAGGGCGTGACCCGGGGCTGCACCTCGCCGCGGACCGGCAACGGCACGGGTGCGGCGGGGCCGATGGGGCCGGCCGGGAGGCCCGAGCCGGACCGCTCCCCGGCCGCCTGCGGCGCGCTGCCGCCCGTCGGCCCGGCCGGGGCGCCGTCCGCCACACCGTCGGTGACGCCGTCCACCAGGCTCGCGTCGACCGAGGGACCGCCGCCAGGCGAGGCCGTCCCGGTCCCGAACTCCTCATCGTAGAGCGGCCCTTCGGAGTACCCGGTGTCGTCCCGGTACCCCGGTCCGGCCGTCTCCACCCCGCCCGAGCGCCCGCCCGCCAGCAGCCCGTCCGCGAGCGCGTCCTCCGCCGCGATGGCCGCCAGCCGGGTCGCGGTGTCCATGAACGCCGGATCCGCCCGGTGCACCGCCCGGTACAGCGGCAGTGCCGCCGCACTGCGTCCGGCCCCCTCGTACGCCCGGGCCAGCCAGTACCGCAGCTCCTTGCGCTGCGGCTGCTCGGAGCGGCAGCGCGCCAGCGAGGCGGCCAGCGGCGCCTGCGCCTGGGCGCACATGTCGAGGCGGACCCGCGCCATCCCGGCGAACAGCCCGGCCTCTATGCCCAGCAGCGGGTCGTCCAGGAGGTGGTCGGTGTCCCGGATCAGCTGCTCCCAGTCCTTGAGCAGATAGGAGCGGCAGGCGTACAGGAACCGGGCGGAGGGGTCCTCGCTGGGTGCCGGGCACTGCTCCAACGCCCGGTCCAGCTCGGCCAGGTGGCGGCCGTCCAGCCAGTGCGAGGCGTGCGCCAGCGCGAGGTCGCGGGCGTCCTCCAGGACGGGTTGCACCCACCATCCCAGCCAGTACCAGGAGCTGAGCGGGCGCCGGTGCAGCCGCCGCTGCTCGCCGAAGCGCTTCTGGTGGCGGTACATGGCCAGCAGTGCCGCCGAGGTGTCGCTGCGCAGGGCGTGCAGGCCGAGCCAGGCGTCGGCCATGCCCGGGTCCAGCCGGACGGCGGCCCGGAACTCCTCCTCGGCGCGGGCGTAGGCGCCCGCCGTGTAGGCGTCCATGGCACGCAGCCAGGCGCGGTCGGCGAGCCGGTCCGGGCCGCCCGCCGTGCTGTCGGAACTGTCCACCGTCGTCACTCACGCCCCCCGCGGTGTGGCCCGGGGCTCGGCCGGCGGTTCGCCTCAGCGTTGCCGGGCCGGTGGTCGGAAGCCCCCGGGGCGCATATGCGCCTGCCAGGAATCGTACCGGCGCGGGGCTGATCCGGAAGGGTGTCGCACGGGGTCAAATGGGATCGCGCACGCGGTCGTTGAGCGGTCGGATGGCTGAAAAGCCGGGCAGTACCGACGGCGGGACGCGACGTGGGCGGGGGCCGGACGACGCCCCCGGCTCACGGGGGAACAAGCCGGGGACGCCGGGTCCGAGGCGGCCGGAACGCTGTGTTCCGGCGGCTGATGAGAACCTAGATCCTGGTGATGTCGCAGGTCAAGGGCTTGTTGAAGATTCACCGACGGTGCTCGGCAGGATCCGTCCGGTCACCCCGTCCACGCGCGTGGCGGCGTACGGGCGGCTCGGGTCGGCGGCGAAGTGCGCCGCCTCCGCCCGCGCCCAGCCGGCCCAGAACTCGGCCAGTTCCGGACCGTCCCGCTCCTCGCCGCGCCGCCGGGCCGCGACGGCGTCCAGCTCCATCCAGACCACCCGGGCCAGCCGGGGGCGCACCTCCCGGCGCCCCGCGCCGACCCCCTCCACCAGCACCACCGGGGCGGCCGGCACCGCGGCGGTGGTCGCGAAGCGGCGCAGCGTCCAGTCGTACACCCGGTACGCGGCGTCCCGGCCGGCCGCGAGCGGCTCCAGCACCTGCTCGCGCAGCCGCCCGGTCCACTCGAAGAACTCGGTGTGGGTGGCCAGGTCGTCGAGGTGGACCACCGGCGCCCCGTCGAGTGCCGCCGCCAGCCGCCCGGCGAAGGTGGTCTTGCCGGAGCCCGCGTGCCCGTCCACCGCGACCAGCCGCACCGGTCCGCAGGAGGGCGGCAGCGCGCGCAGCTCGGCGGCGAGCGAGGTCAGCGGATCGACGGTCGCCGACGTACGGGGGGAGGGGAGGGTTCCGGAAACAGCCACAACGTCAACCCTACGGTGCCGTAGCCCACCACTGCGGACAGTTCATCTGTGCTGGTCGTGACGGCGGCGTGGGTTTCGGGCATACTCGCCTTCGCCACGCCTGTGAACGGCCGTTCACCGCAACCCGGTGCCGGTCGGGCAGACCTGCCACACCCCGCGCCGGACCAGCCGACACCCTCGGTCCTGCGCCCGATCGAGGAGGCGACCGCCGCCATGACCCCCTCCCCCGTGAAAGCCGTGGAGCGCCAGCTGCCGAGCGAGGAGGCCCACGAGCTGCTGAGCCTCACCCGGGACCTGGTCCAGCGCGAGCTGCAGCCGCGCGCGGCGGAGGACGAGGCCGCCGGCCGATTCCCCCGGGAGGTCTTCCGCACCCTCGGCGAGGCCGGCCTGCTGTCCCTCCCGTACGACGAGAAGTACGGCGGCGGCGAGCAGCCGTACGAGGTGTACCTGCAGGTGCTGGAGGAGCTCGCGGCCGGCTGGCTGGCCGTAGGCCTCGGTGTCAGCGTGCACACCCTGTCCTGCCACGCGCTGGCCACCTTCGGCAGCGATGAGCAGCGCGAGCAGTGGCTGCCCGGCATGCTCGCCGGCGAGCAGCTCGGCGCCTACTGCCTCTCCGAGCCGCAGTCCGGCTCGGACGCGGCCGCCCTGCGCACCCGCGCCGACCTGGACGGCGAGGAGTACGTGGTCAACGGCACCAAGGCGTGGATCACCCACGGCGGGCAGGCCGACTTCTACAGCGCCCTGGTGCGCACCGGCGTCGAGGGTCCCAAGGGCATCAGCTGCCTGCTCGTCCCCGGCGCCCAGCAGGGCCTGTCGGCCGCTCCGCCGGAGCACAAGATGGGCATGCGCTCCTCGCCGACCGCCCAGCTGCACTTCGACGGTGCCCGGGTCTCCCGCGACCGACTGATCGGCGAGGAGGGCCAGGGCTTCCAGATCGCGCTCGCCGCGCTGGACTCCGGCCGTCTCGGCATCGCCGCCTGCGCGATCGGCGTCGCCCAGGCCGCGCTCGACCTCGCGGTGGACTACGCCCGCACCCGGCGCCAGTTCGGCCGCCCGATCGCCGAGTTCCAGGGCCTGTCCTTCATGCTCGCCGACATGGCCACCCAGATCGAGGCCGGGCGCGCGCTCTACCTGTCCGCCGCGCGGCTGCGGGACGCGGGCCGGCCGTTCTCCAAGGAGGCGGCGATGGCCAAGCTGTTCTGCACCGACACGGTGATGCGGGTGACCACCGACGCCGTCCAGGTGCTCGGCGGCTACGGCTACACCCAGGACTTCCCGGCCGAGCGCTTCATGCGCGAGGCCAAGGTGCTGCAGATCGTCGAGGGCACCAACCAGATCCAGCGGCTGGTGATCGGCCGCCACCTCACGAAGGCCTGACGAACCTTCCCCGATACGGCCTGCGGCCGTCACTCCAGGGTGCGGAGTGACGGCCGCAGGCGTTCTCGACGGAGCGTCAATTCACGTACGGCGGGCGGCGGTCAGCGCCGCACCAGCCGTCGGCGCTGCTCCGGGATGACCGGCCGTGCGGCCTGGGCCGGACCGGCCGCGCCCCGCGCCGGACGGTGCACCAGCGCGTGCGAGAACGGCTGGGTGCGCCAGTCGAGCTCGCTCGGCAGCTTGAACAGCGCGTTGAACCCGGCCGACTCGGCGTCCTCCGCGGCCTCGACCTCCGCCAGGTCGTCGGTCGGCGCGCCCGAACCCGGGCAGATCGCGGGGGCGAAGGGGTTCCAGGCGGTGGGGAGCAGGGCGTGCTGCGGCAGCCGTTCCTCGTCCGCCACCAGGGCGATCGGACGGCGGCACTCGGGGCAGTGCACCCGGAAGATGTCCCAGGTCTCGACCTCGACGAGGTCGCTGCCCGGCGCGTGGTCGACCGCGAGGTCGTCGCGGCCGGTCACATCGTCGGTCTCGTCGGCGTCCAGCACACGCTGGTCAGTAGCAGGCATGAGGATCCCCCTAGGATCGGGCCCGGCGTGGTCGCTCAGGGCCACAACCAGCACTTCCCTGCGATTCGGGCTCATAACCCTGCGGTGATGTGCACCGTGATGCACCGGGTGTGTCCTTGGCCACATCGCGCGCCACATTCATCCGGCACTTGCCCGCCTGACACCTGCAGTCCCCCAGCGATCCGCCCGCTCGCCTCCGTGCGCCCTTGACCCGGCGCCGACGTGCGCCCTCCTGCCCGCCTTCGGGCAGGAGGGGCCCGCCCTCCGGCGCTCGTTCCTCGCTCGTCGCTCGGCGCATTCGGCGCCGGCGCGCCCTTCGGCTCGGGCCGGTGTGCCACCGCGTGCGCTCCCGTGCCCCCGGGCGGGTAGGTTTGCGCACTGTGGAGGATCTCGACCAACGCATCGTCCAGCTGCTCCTAGAGGACGGCCGGATGAGCTACACGGACCTGGGCAAGGCCACCGGCCTGTCCACCTCGGCGGTGCACCAGCGGGTGCGCCGCCTCGAACAGCGAGGGGTGATCCGCGGCTACACCGCGATCATCGACCCCGACGCCGTCGACCTGGCGCTGACCGCGTTCATCTCGGTCAAACCCTTCGACCCCAGCGCCCCGGACGACACCCCGGAGAGACTGGCAGGCCTGCCCGAGATCGAGGCCTGCCACAGCGTCGCCGGCGACGAGAACTACATCCTCAAGGTGCGCGTCGGCGCCCCCGGCGACCTGGAGGACCTGCTCGCCCGCATCCGCAGCGCCGCCGGCGTCTCCACCCGCACCACCGTCGTGCTCTCCACCCCCTACGAGGCCCGACCCCCGAAGCTCTGAGGCCGAACCGGTGGGGTGCAGACTTAGCGGCATGACCGAACGCACCCCCCGGACCGTCCTGCTGCGCGGCGGCGCCGTCTACAGCCCCGCCGACCCCTTCGCCACCGCGATGCTCGTGGAGGGCGAGCACATCGCCTGGGTCGGGAGCGACGGCGCCGCCGAGGCGTACGCCGCCACCGCGGACGAGATCGTCGAGCTGGACGGCGCCCTGGTCACCCCCGCCTTCGTGGACGCCCACGTCCACGCCACCTCCACCGGGCTGGCGCTCACCGGCCTCGACCTCACCGGCAGCCCCTCGCTGGCCGCCACCCTGGCGGCCGTCACCGCCTACGTCGAAGCCCGGCCCGAGTCCGGCGGGGTGCTGATCGGCCACGGCTGGGACGAGAGCGGCTGGCCCGAGGGCCGCCCGCCCACGCTCGCCGAGCTCGACGCCGCGGCCCATGGCGCCGCGCTCTACCTCTCCCGCACCGACGTGCACTCCGCGCTCGCCACCACCGCGCTGCGCACCCTCACCGACGGCCTCGCCGAGCGGCCGGGCTTCGACGCGGAGGGTCCGCTCACCAAGGACGCCCACCACGCCGTCCGACAGACCGCGCTCGGCCACCTCACCCCCGAGCAGCGCCGCAGCGCCCAGCGCGCCACCCTCGCCCGCGCCGCCGAACTCGGCATCGGCGCCATGCACGAGTGCGCGGGCCCGGAGATCTCCTCGGAGGCCGACCTGGCCGCCCTGCTGGAGCTGGCCGCTGACCACGAGGGCCCCGAAGTCTTCGGCTACTGGGGCGAGTTGGGCGGCGTCGAGACCGCCCGCCGACTCGGCGCGGTGGGCGTCGGCGGCGACCTCTTCGTGGACGGCGCGCTCGGCTCGCGCACCGCCTGCCTGCACACCCCGTACGCCGACGCCGAGCACACCGGCACCGCCTACCTGAGCGCCGAGCAGGTCGCCGACCACGTCGCCGCCTGCACCAAGGCCGGGCTGCAGGCCGGTTTCCACGCCATCGGCGACGCCGCCGTGGCGGCGGTCGTCGAGGGCGTCCGCGCGGCCGGCGAACGGGTTGGCGCCAGCCGGGTCAAGGCCCTGCGCCACCGCGTCGAGCACGCCGAGGCCCTGGACGACAAGGCCATCGCCGCCTTCGCCGAGCTCGGCCTCACCGCCTCCGTCCAGCCCGCCTTCGACGCCGCCTGGGGCGGCCCGGACGGCATGTACGTGCAGCGCCTGGGCGCCGAGCGGGCCGCCGCGCTCAATCCCTTCGCCGCCCTGCTGCGGGCCGGCGTGCCGCTGGCCTTCGGCTCGGACGCCCCGGTCACCCCGCTCGACCCCTGGGGCACCATCCGCGCGGCGGCCTTCCACCAGACGCTGGAGCACCGGATCTCGGTCCGCGCCGCCTTCACCGCCCACACCCGTGGCGGCTGGCGCGCGATCGGCCGCGACCAGGACGGCGTGCTGGTCCCCGGCGCGGTCGCCAGCTACGCGATCTGGGCCGCCGAGGAACTGGTCGTCCAGGCCCCCGACGCCCGGGTGGCCGGCTGGTCCACCGACCCGCGCTCCGGCACCCCCGGCCTGCCCGACCTCACCCCGGGCCGCGAGCTGCCCACCTGCCTGCGCACCGTGGTCCGCGGCCGCACCGTGCACCAGCGCTAAATCGGATGAGACGGCGGGCCCGGCGCGCTTAGGTTGATCGTCATGACGACCGACCCCCTGGTGCCCGCCGACTTCACCGTCCCGCGCGAGCTGCTCGCTCCGGAGTTCCGCCTGGAACCCCTGGGCGAGCAGCACAACGACTCCGACCACGCCGCGTGGACCGGCAGCATCGACCACATCCGCGCCACCCCCGGCTGGGCAGGCCGCGGCTGGCCGCCCGCGGGCGGAATGCCGCTCGACCGCAACCTCGACGACCTGCGCCGCCACGCCGCCGACTTCGAGGCCCGCACCGGCTTCACCTACACCGTCCTGGAACCGGACCGGGACGAGGTGATCGGCTGCGTCTACATCTACCCGGACCGCGAGGACCCGTCCGTGGTCTCGGTCAGCTCCTGGGTCCGGGCCGACCGTGCCGAGCTGGACGCCCCGCTGTACCGGGCCGTCTCCGGCTGGCTCGCCGAGCACTGGCCGCTGCGCGAATTCCGCTACGCCGAACGCTGACGCGAGCGTGGGCGGGCCGGGGGAGAGGGCCTGGGGAGAGGGCGGGGAAGAGCGCCGGGGGAGCGGGCCGGCGACGGGGTCGGCCGTACCACCCTGACCTCACGCGACACCGACGTTCCGGGGTACCTTCTTCGGACAGCGTCCGAACAGCAAGCCCCAGGAAGATGGTGCGCCGGTGGCCATTCCCGTCACCCAGGAGCGGTCCGGGACCGCTCCGGAGCCGCAGGACCCGGCCCCCACACCAGGCAAGCCCGGCCGCGCCGCCCGCGCGCTCGCCAAGGTCCGCTCCGGGCTGCCCCGGACCGGCCTCGCCGCACTGGCCGGCCTGCTGCTCGCGCTCGCCTTCCCGCCCTACGACCTCTGGCCGCTGTCGCTGCTCGGCGTCGCCGCCCTCTCGCTGCTCACCCGCGGCCGCACCTTCCGCCAGGGCCTGTGGACGGGCTTCGCCTTCGGCCTGCCGTTCTTCCTGATGCTGCTCAGCTGGCTGCGGGTGGTCGGCTGGGACGCCACGGTCGGCCTGTCCGTCGTCGAGGCGCTGTTCCTGGCCCTGCTCGGCGGCGCGCTGGCGCTCACCTCCCGGCTGCCCGGCTGGCCGCTCTGGGCGGCCTGCCTGTGGATCACCCAGGAGTGGGCGCGCGACCGGCTGCCGCTCGGCGGCTTCCCCTGGGGCCGGCTCGCCTTCGCCAACACCGCCACCCCGTACACCCCGCTGGCAGCGATCGGCGGCGCGCCGCTGGTGACCTTCGCCGTCGCCCTGTCCGGTGCCCTGCTGGCGTGGGCCGCGCTGCGTCTGCGCGGGCCGCGCAAGGCCCCCAGGGCGGCCGCGCTGGCGTCGCTCGGCGCGGTGGCCGCGCTGCTGGCCGGTTACCTCGTGCCGGTGCCGACCGCCGCGAACGACACCGTCAAGGTCGCCATCGTCCAGGGCAACGTGCCCAACCCGGGCATGGACTTCCTGGGCCGCCCGATGATGGTCCTCAACAACCACGCCTCGGCCACCGAGCGCCTGGCCGCCGACATCCAGGCCGGCAAGCTCCCGCGCCCCGACGTCGTGATCTGGCCGGAGAACTCCTCCGACCTGGACCCGTTCAGCGACCCGCTGGCCCGCCAGCGCATCGACGAGGCGGTCCAGGCCGTCGGCGTGCCCACCCTGGTCGGCACCCTGGTGGACGGCCCGGACGCCCAGCACGTCCAGAACGAGGGCATCGTCTGGGACCCGGTCACCGGCCCCGGCGCCTCCTACACCAAGCAGCACCCCGTCCCCTTCGGCGAGTACGTGCCCTTCCGCGCCCAGCTGATGAAGGTGATCACCCGCCTCCAGCGGGTCGCCCGCGACTTCTACCCGGGCGACCACAACGGCGTGATGCAGCTCGGCCCGGCGAAGATCGGCGACGTGATCTGCTTCGAGGTGGCCTACGACGAGATCGTCCGGGACACCGTGGACAGCGGCGCCCGCGTCCTGGTGGTGCAGACCAACAACGCGACCTACGCCGAGACCGGCCAGCCCGAGCAGCAGCTCGCGATGAGCCGGCTGCGCGCGGTCGAGCACGGCCGGGCCGTCCTGATCGCCGCCACCAGCGGGATCAGCGCGGTGATCGCCCCGGACGGCACGGTCGAGCAGCGCACCCAGGAGCTGACCCCGGCGGAGCTGTCCGCGACCGTCCCGCTGCGTGACGGCACCACGGTGGCCGACGAGGTCGGCGCCGCCCCGGAGTGGACGCTGGCGATCGGCGGCCTGCTGGCCTGCGGCGCTGCCGTGCTGGTCGGCCGCCGCAAGAAGGCCGCCGTCGGAACACCCGCCACCGGGGAATCGTTGGACCAGGTGGTGCCGTAGCCGACCCGGACCTCCCGTGCGGCGCGCAGAGCACCGCTTGGAGTGGATTCGTACCGTGACCCAGCAAGCTACCCCCACCCGTCCGGCCCCGCGTAGCAGGATCCGACGGGTGCTGCCGCTGCTGATCACCGCCTGGCTGGTGCTGGAGATCTGGCTGCTGGTCCTGGTGGGCTCGTGGCTGGGCGGCTTCGCCGTCCTGCTGCTGCTCATCGCCGGCGGGGTGATCGGCGGCTCGCTGATCAAGCGGGCCGGGATGAAGGCGCTGTCGGCGGCCATCGAACAGAGCAAGAACCCGCAGTCCCAGCAGCCGCAGACCGGTACCAGCATGACCGTGCTGGCCGGGCTGCTGCTGATCATCCCCGGCTTCCTGTCGGACCTGGTCGCCCTGAGCCTGCTGTTCCCGCCCACCCGGGCACTGTGGCGGGCCGCCGGGCGCCGGGTCGCGGACAAGGCGCTGCGCAGCACCTCCACCGTCGGCGCCGACCCGTTCGCGGACGCGATGCGGCTGCAGGAGCAGATGCGCATCCACCGCCCGGACGGCAAGGTGATCCAGGGCGAGGTGGTCGAGCCGGGCGCCGGCCCGCGCGGCCCGCAGGGCCCGGACACCACCTACCGCCCGCCGATCACGGGCTGAGCCGGCCGAGCCGGCCGCGCCGCACCTACCGACACGGGCCGCCCGACCGGGCGGCCCGTTGCCGTTCCCAGGCCCGTACCGGTTCCCCCGTACCGCTCCGGACAACGCGAAAGGGACCCTGGTGACCAGGGTCCCTTTTCGCGTCCTCCCGCCCAGCGGCGGGAGAGAGGTGTGTCAGGCGCTCTTACGGGTGTCCCGCGGGTGCACCGCGAGGTTCATCCCACCGGAGCGGAGCACGGCCAGCCGCTCGGCCAGCACCTCCTCCAGCTCCTCGCGCGTCCGGCGCTCCATCAGCATGTCCCAATGGGTGCGCGTGGGCTTGACCTTCTTCTCCTCCGGCTCGTCACCGTCGAGAAGTGCCGCCTCCTGCCCACAGAAGCGGCATTCCCAGGTCGCGGGGATCTCCGCCTCGACCGAGAAAGGAACCTCGAAACGGTGTCCGTTCTGACATGCGTACTCGACGGTCTGGCGGGGAGCCAGATCGATACCACGGTCGGTCTCGTAGCTAGTGGCCCCGAGTCGCGTGCCGCGGAGAGCTCGCTCGCTCATGAATCGTGCCTCCCGGGCTTATGGCCCACAGGACTAGTGGTCGCTGTTCTTCGTCGTTCGGTCAACGCTCGGCTTCCGACGAAGATTCCCGTCCCGGGACATGCGTCGTCTGTCGTGCCGCCCCTGTTTGTACCCACCAGCGCCCGATTTGTCACATCTGGCCGGCGATATCACTCCAGGTGTCACCTATTTCACATCTGGTGATCGGTCGGCCTTTCCGTGTCGAGCGTACCGGGGCGGGATTCGACGGCGGTCGCCGCCCCCTCTTTCCCGTGTTCAGGAGATCGGTCGGGAACGGATCATCGGCTCGGCCTTGCCGAGGTCGACCGGGTGGACCGGGTGGACCGGGTGGGCTTCGGGCGCGCCGTCGGCCGGGACCGCCGGCGGGTGCTCCGGGCGGGGCGGCGTGCCCGGGGCGGCCTCGGTCCTGCTGTCGCGGTGCGGCAGCAGGGCGATCACCGCGTCCCGCAGCTGCGGCGGGGCCTCGTCGTCCAGCGGGTCGACGGTGGCGGGCACCTGGAGGCGGACCGGGGAGCCGTTGCCGATCCGGGCGTAGCCGCGGCCGGTCGGGGCGTGTGCGGCGGGCACGATGTCCAACGCTGCGCCGAGCGCGGCGAGGCCCTCCTCGGGCCCGGCCGGGCCGAGCAGCACCCGGGCCCGGGTGGTGGTCCGGACGGTCGGGGTGAGCCGCTCCCGGGCCTCGATGTCGTCGGCGATCACCACGGTGACCCGGGCGGCCCGGCCGTGCCGCAGCGGCAGCTCCAGCAGGTCCTGCGGGTCGGGGCGGCCCTCGGCGTGGGCGAGCTCGCTCAGCTCGGTCGGGTGGTCCAGCACCAGCCACAGCGGCCGGGTGGCGTCCTCCGGCGGGGTGGTCCCGGCGTGCCGGGCGGCGTTCAGCACGGCGAGCCGGCGGTCGGTCTCCTTGGCGGCCCACTCCAGCGCGGCCAGCGCGCCGTGCAGGCTGGTCTCCACGGTGTGCACGCCGGGCCGGTTCACCAGGCAGGCGTGCTCCCCGGTGCCGGCGCCGTCGATCACCACCAGGTCGGCGTACGGGAGGGCCTGGAGCGCGAGCGAGCGCAGCAGGCTGGAGGTGCCGTAGCCGGCGACCCCGAGGGCCAGCAGGTGTGGCTCGGAGGAGCGCGGGCCGGTGCGCCAGACCACCGGCGGCTGCTGGGCGATGGTGCCGCCCTGGCTGACCGGGATGGTGCGGGCGGTGCCGTCCTCGTCGGTGAAGCCGAGCACGATCTCGCCCGGGGCGGCCACGAACCGCTGGGCGACGATGTCGGTGGCCAGCGGGGCCATCGCGGCGATGCGCAGCCGGTTGGACTCCTCGTCCCAGTCGAACCGGTACTCCCGGGCCCGCCCGGCCTTGCCCTGGACCACCTGCTCGATCCGCGCCCGGGCGGCCGGCTCGGTGTCGGTGAAGTACGCCGGGTAGCTCAGCTCCAGCCGGGAGAGCCGGCCCTCGCCGTCGAACTCCCAGGAGCTGAAGGCGCTCTTGTAGCTGCCCTCGAAGTGGTACAGCGGGTTGGCGTCCTCGGGCCCGCACAGGTACGGGGTGAGCGCCGAGTAGAGGGCGCTCAGCTTGATCTCGGCGATGTCGGGCGCGGGCGGGGCGGGAGCGGCTTTGGGGGGCCGGCCGGCCCAGGCGGAGCTGGCCATCAGGGCGATCAGTGCGAACAGCAGGCCGTGCGGCAGCAGGTAGATGCCGATCAACGTCGCGGCGGTCAGGAACAGGGTCGGGCCGCGGCGATCCGGCGGGGTGGCCTGCCAGCGGGTCCTGGCCCAGTCGGCGTGGTGACGCAGGCCCCGGCCGATCACGGCGAGCGGGGCGAACATGTCGGAGGCGTGGTCCCCGGCGGTTCGGGCGATCTCGCGGCCCTTGGTGAGATGGCGATGGAGCGGCATTCCGTGACTCCCCGGGCGAGTGGGACGGGTGGGGTGAGGGGACTGCTCGGGTACGACGGGGCCCGGGGCGGTGGGATCCGCGCCCGGGCCCGTACGGGGAGTGGCGGTCCTAGAACTTGATGCCGCCGAGCAGGCTCGCCAGGCTGGCTCCGCCCGCTGTGATGCTCGGGGCGATCGAGGAACCGGCGATGTAGAAGCCGAAGAGGGCGCAGACGATGGCGTGCGACATCTTCAGGCCGTCTCTGCGGAAAAACAGAAAGGCAACGGTGCCGAACAGGACGAGCGCGGAGACATTGAGGATCACGTTCTGCTCCTCGGGGAGGGGGCGGGGACAGTGTTACTTAAAGTGCCCTAATCGTGACAAAAAGTAATAGCTGATGGAACGGTGCAAACGGGTGGTTCTGCCGTTCAATGCCGCCCGGGAGAACGGACGGGGGTATGCGAACCGGCCGGGATGGGGGCCTTGTGTCGCACGGATTCGGTGCGGGAGGCATTCCCGGGGAGTGGGCGGGAGGTTTCCGGGGGCTCCGGAAAGTTCGCTCGAACGGCTGCGCAACCCGTGCGGCCGCGCGTCCCACCGGTGCCGCCGTCATCCGGAATCCGGACACCGGCTGGCCCGGGTTCGCGCCGGCCGATACGGTGCGGTACGCACCGCCCCCTCGCCAGTTCCCAGGAAAGGCAGCCCGCCATGACCGATGCCCCCGACGCCGAGGTGATCGCGCTCGCCGGGAAGCTCTTCGACGCCGCCCGGGCCGGAGACACCGACACCCTGACCGTCGCTCTCGACGCGGGCGTCTCCGCGGACCTCACCAACGGCAGCGGCGACACCCTGGTCATGCTCGCCGCCTACCACGGCCACACCGCCACCGTCGAGGCGCTGCTCGCGCGCGGCGCCGACCCGAACCGTGCCAACGACAAGGGCCAGACCCCGCTGGCCGGAGCTGTCTTCAAGGGCACCACGGACGTCGTGGACGCCCTGCTGGCCGGCGGCGCCGACCCGAAGGCCGGCTACCCCTCCGCCGTCGAGGCCGCCGCGATGTTCGGCAAGGCCGAGCTGCTCGCCCGGTTCGAGGGGCGCTGAGGCGGGGTCGTAGGCTTTCAAATCATGGAGAGCACCGCCACCAAGGACACCGGCACCGTCGAGTTCCGCGTCACCGGTTACGCCCACCCCGACGCCCAGGCCCTGTCGACGGAGGTGCAGCAGGAGTACGTCCGCCGCTACGGCGACCCGGACGAGACCGTGATGCACCCCGAGGACTTCGAATCGCCGGCCGGACTCTTCATGATCGCGTACCTGGACGGCCGCCCGGTCGCCTGCGGCGGTTGGCGGGCCAAGCAAGCCGGGCCGGACGGGCTGCGCGACGGCGACGCCGAGCTGAAGCGGATGTTCGTGATACCCGACGCCCGCGGTCGCGGCCTGGCCCGGGCGGTGCTGCGCCGCCTGGAGCGGACCGCCGTCGAGGCCGGGCGCACCCGCTTCATCCTGGAGACCGGCACCGAGCAGCCCGAGGCCATCGCGCTGTACGAGTCCGAGGGCTACGTCGCGATCCGGAAGTTCGGCATCTACAAGGACCACCCGCTGAGCGTCTGCCTCGGCAAGGAGCTCGCCGAGGCGGTCTGAGCGGCCGCCGCGCCGGGTAGACACCCGTGGTGAGCCACCGACCACCCGAAGCCGAACGGTTCCCCGCCCTGGCCGAGCCCGGCGGGGAGGTGGACCGGCTGCTCCGGGACGGCGTGCGCACCGTGGGCGCGGGCGCCGTCTGGGCCGTTGGTGACGCCGGCGGCACGCTCGGCGGGGGCGGCCACGGTGTGCTCGGGCAAGGCCCGTACGCGGAGCTCGTACCCGGGCCGGACACGCTGTACGACCTCGCCAGCCTCACCAAGATCGTCGCGCTCTGGCCCTGTGCGGGCGTGCTGCGGCAGTCCGGGCGGCTGCTGCTGGACGAACCGCTCGGCCGCTGGTGGCAGCCCGCCGCGGGGCACCCGTCCGGGACCGTGACGGTGCGCCAACTCCTCGCACACACCGCCGGAATGCTCCCGCGCACCCGCTTCGAGCGGCGCTACGGGCGGGACCTCGCGGCGATCCGGGCCGGGGTGATCGCCGCCCCGCTGCACCGCGAACCGGGCGCCGCCGTCGAGTACACCGACCGCGCCGCCGTGCTGCTCGCCTACGTGGTCGAGGACCTCGGCGGCGCGCCGCTGGACCGACTCGCCGCGCGCTGGGTCTGGCGGCCGCTGGGCATGGCCGACACCCGGTACGGCCCGCTCGACGCCGCGGCGACCGCCCGTACCGCGCCCACCGAGTACGAGGAGTCGCTCGGCGCCCATCTGCGCGGTGTGGTGCACGACCCCTCCGCCCGGTTGCTCGGCGGGGTCTCCGGCAACGCCGGGGCCTTCTCCAGCGCCGACGACCTCGCCCGCTTCCTCACCGCCCTGCTCGCCCCGCCGCCCCAACTACCCTGGGGCGAACCGTGGATCACCGAATCGCTGCGCGAGCAGACCGGCGGCCTGGCCCCCGCCCGCGGGCTGTCCTGGCTGTACGCCCCCGGCACCGAACCCGCCGAGGGCACCTTCGTCCACTACGGCTTCACCGGCACCGGCATCTGGGTCTCCCGGCGGCTCGGCCGCTGGGCGCTGCTGCTCACCAACAAGGTGCACTACGACCGGACCACCCAGCCGCTCACCGACCTGCGCAACGCCTTCCGGCGCGCGGTGTTCGGCTAGGACCCAGGAGACGGGCCCCGGCACCCGATCGGGTGGATTAGCTACGAACCGCCTTTGGCACGGCGGTGATCGGGCACTGTGGCGGCGACAGGAGCACCCGGCGGAGGAGGCGCGATGACGGAGACCTGGGCACTCTCGGAGGAGGAGTGGCTCGCCCGGATAGTGCGCGCCTACATCGGGTGCAGCGTGCTGCTCACCGACGAGGAGGGCAAGGTCCTGCTGCTGCAGGCCAGTTACCGCGACCAGTGGCAGTTCCCCGGTGGCGGGATGGACCCGGGGGAGGCGCCCGCCGAGTGCGCCGCGCGGGAACTGCTGGAGGAGACGGGGCTGGTGGCGGGCGAGCTGCGGCTGCTGGTGGTGGAGTGGCGCGAGGCGATCCCCGACCAGGGCCGACACGCCCACCCGGCCGTGCACTTCATGTTCGACGGCGGCACGGTCGAGACGAACGCGGTGGTCCGTCTCCAGACCGAGGAGATCGCCGACCACGGCTACTTCACCCCCGCCCGGGCCGTCGCCCTGCTGCACCCCTGCGCGGCGCGCCGGCTCACCGGGGCCCTGGAGGCCCGGCGGACCGGCGTCGCCGCACTGCTGCACTCGGCGGGGTACGTGGGGTGAGCGGGTCTCAGACCAGGGTGCTCCAGTAGTACCAGAACCGGTTGAGGACCAGCAGCGCGATCACCGCCGCCCACAGCACCGGCAGCGCCCAGTGGTAGCGCGCCGCCTCCCGGACGACCACCCGCATCCTCGGCCCGACCGGGATCACGCCCGTCCGCAGGTTGTGCAGGGTGGTGTACCAGAACAGCGCCACCACCGTCGCCCACACCACCATGCAGTACGGGCACAGCGCGCCGATGTCGTACAGCGCCTGGACTATCAGCCAGTGCGTGAACACGAGACCCAGCACCGTCCCGCCGTGCAGGCCCAGCCAGAACCAGCGCCGGTACGCCGCACCGGCCAGCAGCCCCGCGCCGATCGCCGCCAGCGCGCCGAAGGCCGCCAGGCCGAGCAGCGGGTTGGGGAAGCCGAACACCGAGGCCTGCTCGGTGCGCATCACCGAACCGCAGCTGATCACCGGGTTGATGTTGCAGCTGGGGACGTAGGACGGGTTCTCCAGGATGCGGAGCTTGTCGAAGGTCAGGACGGCCGAGGCGGCCAGCCCGATCAGCCCGCCGAAGAACAGCAGGATCGCGAAGGCCCGGCTCGCGCCGATCGCGGCCCGGCCGGCGGCGTCGGGGGCGTCGGGGGCGGGTTGGGACAGGTGCACGGTGGTCGCGGCGGTCATGGCAGCACAACTCCGGTGGCTGGCTTGGAGGGGCCGGCCCGGCCGGGAGTTCGGCCGGGCCGGTGGTGCCGTGCGGTGCGGCTTACTGGAGGCCGGCGGCCTGCTTGACCTGCGCGGTGAACTGCTCCGGAGTGGCGGCGGCGTTGCCGGCGAACAGGTTGATCGGCTTGCCGTCCACCTTGACCGTCGGAGTGCCCGTCACCCCGCTGTCGTTGAACGCGTCGGCGACCTTCGCCGCCCACGGCGCGTAGGTCTTGTCGGTGACGGCCTTCACGAAGGCGTCCGTCTTCAGCCCGGGCACCTGGCCGGCCAGGTCCAGCAGGTGGTTGACGTCGCCGAAGCCGTCCTCGCGCTCGTCCGGCTGGTTGGCGTACAGCACGTCGTGGAACGCCTTGAACTTGTCCACGCCCTCGTTCAGCGCGGCGCCGGCCGCCGCCAGCGCGGTGCGCGAGCCCTTGCCGCCGAGGTTCTTGTCGAGGAAGGCGGCCAGGTGGAACTCCACCTTGATCTGGCCCTCCTGGGTGATCTCCTTGACGGTCTGGCCGTTCGCCGCCTCGAAGTGCTTGCAGACCGGGCAGCGGAAGTCCTCGTACACCTCCATGGTGTGCGGGGCGTCGGCCTTGCCGTAGGTGATCACCGTGCCGTCCGGGCCGGAGGCGTTGGCCGGGACGACCAGCGGGGCGGCGGAGGAGGCCGCGGAGGCCTTGTCGTCCTTCTTCGAGCCGGTGTTGATCGCGAGCGCGACACCGCCCGCGAGGGCGAGGACGACGACGGCGGAGACGGTCACGACGATCCGCTGACGGCGCTTGGCCGCCTGCTGCTCGCGGCGCTGTGCCTCCTGGATCCGGTCACGGGCGCTGATGCGTTTGGCCTGCTTCTTGCTGGGGTCCTGAGCCATGGGGAAGTCAACTCCTGTACGCGGCGCGCGGGTGCGCGCGGGGAGCCGCACACACGGGTGCGGCGGGGTCGGTGAACGCGGGAGTCGTGCGCACTGCCTGCGGGCGTACGGGGTGTACGGGTTGGAACCTCGGTGCGTGACCGGGTCAGCAGGCAGGCGCGAAGGAGGGCGGACCGCGCCGGGGCGCCGGGCTCAGCACCACGTCCTCGCGGCGCGGCCGCTCACGGTCCGACACCGGCAGCGGCACCCGCAGCACCGGGCGCGCCGGGGCGGGAAGCAGCAGGACGACCAGCGCCCGCAGCGGGCGGGTCAGCGACTGGCGCAGCGCGCGCAGCGCCCGGGCCAGGCCCGACAGCGCCGCGTCGCCCAGCCGCAGCCAGGCCGAGGCGGCCAGCGCGATCGCCAGGTGCACCACCAGGAGCAGCAGCTGGGTCGCGGCGGGCGCCAACTGCCCGGCGTGGCCCAGCGGGCCGCCCAGCAGCGAGCCGTCCACCGAACCGCCGCCGCAGACCAGCAGGTTCACCCCGCGCGCGGACACGTGCTCGGACAGGACCGGCCCACAGCCGGTCTGGCCCAGGTTGAAGGTGGTGTTGAGCAGCAGCTCGACCGGCACCATCACACCGGAGATGTGCAGCAGTCGCCGCTCCCCGCCGGCCAGCGCGGCCGCGACCAGGAAGACGACGACGCTCGCCGTGGCCACCAGCGACAGCGGCAGCGGGCGGCCGGTGATGACCACCTGGCCCAACGCGGCCATCGGCACGGCGAGCGCGGTGAACACCGCGGCCCGCAGGGCCCTGGTCGCATGGGTGGAGGTCGTCACGCTCGGGAGTATGCCATGGCACTGACGCCCGGCACGAGGGCGCGTGGTCGCTCGCGCTCGGATGACGTCCCCTCAGCGGCCCGAGCGGGTTCGACAGCGGCAGCTACCCGACTAGCCTGGAAGGCGTTCCCGGCGACCCCGACAAGGGGGTGGACGCACATGGCGAGGCCCGAAACCACGGTGGGACAGGTGCTGCTCGACCGCATCGAGGCCCAGGCCGTGGTGCTGGCCGGACTGGACGAGGCCGTCCGCGCGGACGAGCCCGACGCGGTCCACCGGATGCGGGTGGCCTGCCGGCGGCTGCGCAGCGCCCTGCGGACCTTCCGCCGGCTCCTCGCCCCCGGCACCACCGACGGTGTCGTCGCCGACCTGCGCTGGCTGGGCGCCGCCCTGGGCCGCGCCCGGGACCGCGAGGTGCTCGCCGAGCGGCTGGCCACTCAGGCCCGCGAGCTGCCCGCCGAGTGCGGCCCGGAGCGGGTCGCGGGCACGCTGGAGCGGTGGGGCGAGGCCGAGTACCGCCGGGTCCGGCCCGAGGTGGTCGCGGCCCTGGACAGCCCCCGTCGCCGCGCTCTGGCCGAGGCCCTGACCACCCTGCTCGCCGACCCGCCGCTGCGGCGGCGGGCAGCCCGTGCGGCCGTCCCCGAGCTGTCCCGGGTCGCGGCCCGCGAGCAGCGCCGGACGGCCGAGCGGGTCCACGCCGCCCTCACCGCCGGCCCGGAGGAGCGCGACCGGGCGCTGCACGAGGCCCGCAAGTCCGCCAAACGGGCCCGCTACGCCGGCGAGGCCGCCGTCCCTGCGGTCGGCCCGGCGGCCGAGTTGTACGCGGAGCGGATGAAGGCCGTCCAGGAGGTCCTGGGCGAGCACCAGGACGCGGTGGTCGCCGCCGCGGCCCTCGCCGCCCAGGCGGACGCGGGCGGCGAGCCCTTCGGCTACGGCGCCCTGTACGCCCGCCAGCTCGCGGCGGCGGAGGCCGCGCGCGGCCGGCTGGCGGAGGTGTGGGCGCCGGCGGGGACGCGGAAGCTGGCGCGGTTCGGGTAGGGCCCGTCACCCGGGTGCGGCCGGACCGGCCGCGGTGTCGGGGTGGGCTACCGGGGGCTGAGCCCCGCCGAGCGGGCGGCGTCGCGGAGCAGCTCGCGGAGCATCGCCCTGGTCAGGCGGCCGGTGTTGGTGTTGCGTGGGCTCACGTGGTAGCAGCCGTAGAGCCGCAGGTCGGGGCCGCCGTCACGGGCGGGGAGGGTGACCTGGGCGGCGTGGCCGAAGGCCGGGCGGGGGCGGGGGACCTGCCAGCCGGCGTCGGCGATCACCGGGAGCACGGCCTGCCAGGCGAAGCCGCCGAGGGCGACGACGGTTCGTACGGTGGGGCGCAGCAGTTGCAGTTCGCGGGTGATCCAGGGGCGGCAGGTGTCGCGTTCGGCGGTGCTGGGCTTGTTGTCGGGCGGGGCGCAGCGGACCGGGTCGGTGATCCGTACGCCGTACAGTTCCAGGCCGTCGCCGTAGCGGACGGACTCGGGGCGGTTGGCGAGCCCGAGGTCGTAGAGGGCGGCGTAGAGGAGGTCGCCGGAGGGGTCGCCGGTGAAGATCCGGCCGGTGCGGTTGGCGCCGTGGGCGGCGGGGGCGAGGCCGACCAGGACGAGCGGGGCGTCGGGCGGGCCGAAGCCGGGGATGGGGCGGGCCCAGTAGTCCCAGTCCTGGTAGGCGCGGCGCTTGGTGCGGGCGGTCTCCTCACGCCATTCGACCAGGCGGGGGCAGGCCCGGCAGCCGGTGACGACGCGGTCCAGCGCGGTGAGTCCGGCGGCCCGGGCGGCGGCCTCGGCGGGGTGGCGGGGGTGGCCGGGGTCGTCGGCGGGAGACTGCGGCATGGCCCGATCCTAGGGTCTCCGGTCCGAGGAGCTGCAGGACGTCCGTTCCGGCGTCAGCCGGGCAGGCGTAGCGTGGAACCAGTTGCTCCGGTGGCCCCCGGCCGGGCCGGGTCGGCGGTGGCCGGGGGCGCCGGTGTGCGCGGAGGCCGCGAGGAGGCCGCGATGATCGTCGATGCGGTGCTGGGGGCGCTCGGGGGGCTGGTCGGGCTGGGGGCGGTCTGGGCGGGCCTGAGCATCCGGGTGGTCCAGCAGTTCCAGAAGGGCGTGGTGTTCCGCTTCGGGCGGGTGCGCGAGGAGGTCCGCCAGCCGGGGCTGGTCGCGCTGATACCGGTCGCGGACCGGCTGCGCCGGGTGAACGTGCAGATCATCACGATGCCGATCCCGGCGCAGGAGGGCATCACCCGGGACAACGTGACCGTGCGGGTCGACGCGGTGGTCTACTTCCGGGTGCTGGACCCGGTGAAGGCGACGGTCAACGTCCAGGACTACAACTTCGCGATCTCCCAGGTCGCGCAGACCTCGTTGCGGTCGATCATCGGCAAGAGCGAGCTGGACGACCTGCTGGCGAACCGCGAACCGATCAACCAGGGGTTGGAGTTGATGATCGACAGCCCGGCGCTGGGCTGGGGCATCCAGATCGACCGGGTGGAGATCAAGGACGTCGCGCTGCCGGAGTCGATGAAGCGCTCGATCGCGCGCCAGGCGGAGGCCGAGCGTGAGCGGCGGGCCCGGATCATCACGGCGGACGGCGAGTACCAGGCCTCGGCCCGGCTGTCGGAGGCGGCCGCGGTGATGAGCGCGACCCCGGCGGCCCTGCAACTGCGGCTGCTGCAGACCGTGGTGGAGGTTGCGGCGGAGAAGAACTCGACGCTGGTGCTGCCGTTCCCGGTGGAGCTGCTGCGGTTCCTGGACAGCGCGACGGAGTCCCAGCAGCGCGATCTGCTGGCGGCCGCCGCGGTCGCCGCCGCCGCGAAGTCCGCGGAGGAGGCGGTGGAGAGCGGCGAGGTCCCGGAGGCGGAGCTCGGCCGCGAACCGGCCACGCACGAACTCCCGCCGCTGGAGGAGCTGTTGTCCCACTCGCCGCTGGAGAGCGCCGACCTGGAGCGCGGACGCGCGGAGGCGGACGGTCAGGCCGGGGCGGAGGAACGCACGGAGCCGAAGGCGGCGTCCTGACGGGTGCCCGGTGGCGTGCGCCATCGGCGCGGACCAGGATGGATGAGGGAGCAAGCCAGGTCAGGAGGCGGACCATGACCAGAGCCAGCGACATCATGCACCCAGGCGCGGAGTGCATCCGCGAGCACGAGACGCTCGCGGCCGCCGCCCGGATCATGCGGGAACGGCATGTGGGCGCGCTGCCCATCTGCGGGGAGAACGACAAGCTGCTGGGGATCGTGACCGACCGCGACATCGTGCTGCGCTGCGTCGCGGAGGGGCGCGACCCGGCGCAGGTGACGGCGGGTGACCTGGCGCTGGGGCGGCCGATGACGGTGGAGGCGGACGAGGACTGCGAGCAGGTGCTGCGCGTGATGGAGCAGTACCAGGTCCGCCGGCTGCCGGTGATCAACCACCCGGAGCACAAGCTGGTCGGCATGATCAGCGAGGCGGACATCGCGCGCGGGCTGCCGCAGGCGCGGCTCGCGGAGTTCGTGTCGGCGGTGTGCGCGGAGGAGCCGCCCAAGAGGGAGGCGTTGCAGGCCTGACCCGGTTGATCAGAGAGTCGACCGGCCCCGGCGGGGCGTCCGTACGCGCCACCGGGGCCGGTCGCACCTTGACGCCGGGCGGGTGTCAGCCCAGGGCGTAGACGGAGGTGGCCTGGGCGGCGGGCTCCTCGGCGCCCTCGGCGGTGAGGGTGACGTCGAGGAAGGCGATCCGCCGCCCGAGCTTGGTCACCCGGGCGAGCACCAGGACGTCCTGGCCGGTGACCGCGCGCTGGAAGCTGGTGGACTGCTGGACGGTGGTCATCGGCGCGAAGCCGCCGCGGGCCGCCGAGAGGGCGACCACGCACGCGGTGTCGGCCGCTGCCATCATCGCCTGTCCGGACAACCCGCCGCCCTCGCGGGCGAGTTGGTCGGACCAGGGCAGCCGCAGGACGGCGTGGCGCTCGCCGGTCTCGGTGGTGGTCAGGCCGAGGGCCTGCACCCAGGGGGCGAAGTTCTCGGCCAGGATCTTGTCCGCCTCGGCGGAGGTGAGGGTCATCGCGCCATTCTGGCAAGACCGTTGGGGTGCTGTCAGGCAGTGGCCAGGGTGTCGAGGTGGCGGCGGAGCACCGTGCGCAGCTCGACCGGGCCGACCAGGTCGGGGTGCTGGACGGCCTGCAGGGTGAGGCCGTCCAGCAGGGCGGAGAGGCGGCGGGTCTCGATGTCGAGGTTGAGGCCGGGGGTCAGGCCGCCGGCGCGTTCGATCTCGACCAGGACGTGCCGGACCAGCGCGTCCAGGCCGGTCTGCAGCTCGGCGGCGCGGGGCCGCAGTTCGGGCCGGGTGCGGGCGGCGGTGACGAAGGAGAGCCAGAGCGCGGACTCCTCCCGGCGCTCGGCGTCCAGCGGGAGGGTCTCGGCGAGCAGCCGCACGGTCTGTTCGCGCCGGTCGGTGCCGGGAGGCTGATCCGGGTCGAGCAGGGTGCGGGCGTGGGTGCGGATGCGGGCGTCGATCCGGCGGGCCAGCTCCTGCATCGCGAAGATCATCAGCTCGGAGCTGCCGGCGAAGTAGTGCCGCACCGAGCCGATCGCGAGCCCTGCCTCGTCGGCGACGTTGCGCAGCGAGGCGTGCTCCAGGCCCTCTCTGGCCGCGACGCGCAGGACGGCGTCCGCGACGGCCTGGCGGCGTTCCACGGGGTCGACGATCTTCGGCATGTTGCCGTTATAGCACGGGCGAGCTAAATTGCTGATTTAGCACGGTCGAGCTATAAAAATTCGGGGAGCGGGAATGAACAACTGGGTGCGCGTGGGGCTGATCGCGGCGGTGGTCGTCGTGGTCCTGGTCCGGCGGCTGCGCGGCGAGCCGCTGAACGCCCGGGACCTCTTCGGGCCGCCGGTGGTGCTCACCGGCCTCGGCCTGTGGGCGCTGGCGCAGCACCACGGCCTCGGTCCGAGGGACTACGTCTGGGTGGGTGTGGGTGTCGCGCTCGGCACCGCGTTCGGAGCGGTCCGCGGCGCCACCATCCGGGTCTACGAGCGCGAGGGGGTGCTGTGGCAGCGCTACACCGGCTGGACCTTCCTGGTGGCGGCGATCTCACTGGCGGTGATGGCGGGCTTCGCGGCGCTCGCCGAGCACAACGGGCTGGCTCCGGACGCCCGGCCGGTGCAGTTGTCGATCGGGGTCGGCTTCCTGGGGGAGGCGCTGGTGGTGGGCCATCGGGCGCTCTCCTCCGGGACCCCGTTCGCGCCCGAGCGACGGGATGCGAACGCGTTGCTCGGGTCGGACCGGTTCCGTCGGTAACTTTGGTTGTCGAGATGGCGTTAGGTAACTATGGTTGTCACCATGACTGCTGTGGAGATCACCGCCGAGGAGCGAGCCGAGCTGGCCGCGGCCCTCCTGGATGCGCTCAACCCCCTCGCCACCGCCGTGCGATCCCGGGCGACCGGGCTGCCCGAGGAGCGGATGTGGCACGCCGACCCGGCCGAGGTCGCCCTCTCGGTGCTGTCCGCCTGGAAGCTGGTGGACGCCGAGGTCAAGCGGCTCACCGCGACCGCGGCCGCCACCGCCGGCTCGTACGGCGCCAGCTACGAACAGCTGGGCGCTGCCTGGGGCATCACCCGGCAGGGCGCCCGGAAGAAGTGGCCGGAGGCCGTCAGCCGTCCGGCGGCCCGGCCCGGTGCGCTCGAACTGTTCGGCGGCACTGCCGAGTTGGTGTGGGACGAGGCCTCCGGGGGCTGGCTCTGGACGGCCACCGGTGCCGACGGCGAAACCGGCCGGTCGGCGGTCGGCCACCCGACCCGGGAGCAGGCCGCGGCGCACGCCGGGGCCTTCCTCGCCGGGCACGCGTAGCCGTTCCGGCGGCTACTCCGGCGTCCGCAGCTCCCGGGCGATCAGCTCCGCCAGGTGCAGGGCCCTTCGCCCGTCCGCGAGTTGGGCGATCTGGGTGCGGCAGCTGAAGCCGTCCGCCAGTACCACCGTCTCAGGTCCTGCCGCCCGGACCTCCGGCAACAGGGCCCGTTCGGCGATCGCCTCGGACACCTCGAAGTGCCCGCTCTCGAAACCGAAGTTGCCCGCCAGGCCGCAGCAGCCGGAGTCCAACACCCGGTTGCGCAGGCCAAGTCGGGCCTCGATCCGGCGGTCCGCGGCGCTGCCGAGCACCGCGTGCTGGTGGCAGTGGGTCTGGGTGACGGCGTCCAGCGGGATCCGGGGGAGCGGGGCGTCGGGGGCGTACTCGTCGATGAACTCGGCGAAGGTGCGGGTGCGTTCGGCGAGCGGGCGGCCGTCCGTGCCGAGCAGCCGGGGCAGGTCCTCGCGCAGGGTGGCGGTGCAGCTGGGGTCCAGGCCGACCACGGGGGTGTCGGCCGGGATCCCGGCGTCCGCCAGCGTGCGCAGGCTGCGCCGCAACACCCGGCGGGCGGTGCCGAGTTGGCCGGTGGAGTACCAGGTGAGGCCGCAGCAGACCGGGCCGTCGGGCAGTCGGACGTCGAAGCCCAGGTGCTCCAGCACCTCGACGGCCGAGCGCAGCACGTTCGGCTGCAGGTGGTTCGAGAAGGTGTCCGGCCACAGCAGCACCGGTTGGGCGCCCGCCGGGGCCGGGTGGGCGGCGCGGTGCCGCCGGTACCAGCGGGTGAAGGTCTCCGGCGGGAAGACGGGCAGCACCCGGCGCCGGTCGATCCCGCCGAGCCGCTTGAGCAGGGCGCCGGCCGGGGAGCGGACCAGGGTGTTCGCCGCCGCGGGCGCGAGCGCCACCGCCCGCAGCCAGAGCGGCAGCCAGCCCATCGAGTAGTGCGCGAGCGGACGCGGCCGGTGCCGGTAGTGCTGGTACAGGAACTCGGTCTTGTAGGTCGCCATGTCGACGTGCACCGGGCAGTCGCTGGCGCAGCCCTTGCAGCTCAGACAGAGGTCCAGCGCCTCCCGGACCTCCGCCGAGCGCCAGCCGTCCGGGATCGCATCGCCGCGCAGCATCTCGGCGAGCAGCCGCGCCCGGCCCCGGGTGGAGTGCCGCTCCTCGGCGGTGG
This sequence comes from Kitasatospora sp. NPDC056531, assembly GCF_042794375.1. Classification (NCBI taxonomy): domain Bacteria; kingdom Bacillati; phylum Actinomycetota; class Actinomycetes; order Kitasatosporales; family Streptomycetaceae; genus Kitasatospora; species Kitasatospora sp. NPDC056531. The sequence goes on from NZ_JBHTTU010000014.1 coordinate 72,986, forward strand.
CCATGTAGCTCGGGCACATCACCCCGGTGGTCGGGTCCACGCACTTGGCGACGCCCACGCAGCGGTGCACCGCCTTGGCCAGGCTCCCGTCGTCCTGCTCGTACGGCAGGGCCAGCGGCAGCGGGCGGCGCGGGGCGGTGACGAAGCGCAGGTCGGCGTCGAGCGGGCGCGGGTCCACCAGTGCGCCCGGGTTGAGCAGGTTCCCCGGATCCCAGATCCGCTTGAACTCGCCGAACAGGTCGATGACTTCGGGTGGGTACATGCGCGGCAGCAGTTCGGAGCGGGCCTGCCCGTCGCCGTGCTCGCCGGAGAGCGAACCGCCGTACGACACCACCAGATCCGCCGCCTGCTCCAGGAACTCCCGGAACACCAGCACCCCTTGGGGCTCGTCCAGCGGGAAGTCGATCCGCAGGTGCACGCAGCCGTCGCCGAAGTGCCCGTACGGGACGCCGCGCAGGCTGTGCCGGCGCAGCAGGGTGCGCAGGTCCCGCAGGTAGTCGCCGAGCCGCTCGGGCGGGACGGCGGAGTCCTCCCAACCGGGCCAGGCCTCGCCGCCTCCCGGCAGCCGGGTGACGATCCCGGCGCCCGCCTCCCGGACCGCCCACAGCTGGCGCTGTTCGACGGGGTCGGTGACCAGGGCGACGGTGGCGGAGGGCTCGCGGCGCACCGCGTCGGCGAGCCGGCGGGCGGCCTGGTAGGCCTCCAGCGCCGTGGCGCCGCCGGTCTCCAGGAACAGCCAGCACTCGCCCGCGGGCAGCCGGTCCAGCGCGGGTGGGCGCGGGCCGGCGGCGAGCAGCGCGGCGATCAGGTCGGCCGCCATGCCCTCGGCGGTCAGCGGACCGAGCGGCAGCAGTGCCGGGACGGCGTCGGCGGCGGCGCCCTCGTCGGGGTAGCCGGCCACCACCAGGGCACGCGCCGGCGGGTCCTCGACGAGGCGGACGGTGGCGCCGAGCAGCAGCGCGCAGGTGCCCTCGGTGCCGGTCAGCGCCCGGGCCAGGTCGTGACCGTGCTCGGGCAGCAGCGCGTCCAGCGGGTAGCCGGAGGTGCGGCGCGGCAGCTGCGGCATGCCCTGCCGGATGGTGGCCAGGTTGCGGTCGGTGAACTCCTGGAGTTCACGGTGCAGTTGACCGACCCGCCCGGGTGCGGAGCGCAGTGCTGTCCGCTCGGCGGCGGTGAGCCGGCCGCCGACGGTCAGCTCGGTGCCGTCCGCGAGCAGCAGCTCCAGCCGCTCCACGTTGTCCGCGGTGCGGCCCCAGGCGAGCGAGTGGGAGCCGCAGGAGTCGTTGCCGATCATGCCGCCGATCGTGCAGCGGCTGTGCGTGGACGGGTCCGGGCCGAAGCGCAGCCCGTACGGCCTGGCGGCGCGCTGGAGGTCGTCCAGTACGGTGCCGGGCTGGACGCGCGCGGTGCGGGCCTGCGGGTCGATCTCCAGCACCGAGCCGAGGTGGCGGCGGAAGTCCAGCACCACCGCGCCCGGGCCGATCGCCTGCCCACCGATGCTGGTCCCCGCTCCGCGCGGCACCACCGGCACCCGGTACTCGCGGCACAGCGCCAGCGTCGTGCGCACGTCGTCCAGGTCGGCGGGTTTGACCACGCCGAGCGGCAACTGCCGGTAGTTGGAGGCGTCGTGGCTGTAGACGGTGCGCTCGGCGGCGCCGAAACGGACCTCCCCGCGCAGCACGGCGGCCAGCTCACGGGCCAGCGCGGCCCCGGGGACGGCGGACGGACGGCTCACCAGGGACCTCCGGGGCGGTGCGGCAGCGGCTCCGCCGATGATCGCAGCCGGGGCGCCGGACGGATACCGGGCACGACGGGGGTACCGCCGACGGGGTGTCATGTGGCACTCTCGGCGAACGTGATCAACGACTCCGCGGCCGAGGACCCGGCGGGCCCCGACGCCTACCTCGCCCGCCTGCCGATCGGCGAGCGCCCGCCGGTCCCGACGGACGGCGCGCCGTCCTGGGACATCTTCCCGTACGAGGGCGAACTGACCGTCCGGGTGCTGCAGCCGCCCGTCCTGCCCGAGCCGCCCCGCCACGGTGAGGACGGACCGGAGAGCTGCAAGCAGTGCGCCCGCCCGGACTCCGACTTCCTCTGGACCGACGAGCACTGGCGCCTCAGCACCATCGACGAGCCGACTGGCCTGCCCGCCGTCCTGCTGCTCCAGCCGCGCGCCCACCACGACCTGCTGGATCTGCCCGCCGAGCTGTCCGCCCGGCTCGGCCCGATGCTGCAGCGCGTCGAGCGCGCGGTGCTGTCGCTCGGCGGCATCGGCCGGGTCCACGTGAACCGCTGGGGCGACGGCGGCGCGCACCTGCACCTGTGGCTGATCGCCCGGCCCGAGGGCCTGACGCAGCTGCGCGGTTCCACCTTGCCGCTATGGATGGACGTGCTGCCGCCGCTGCCCGCCGAGGTGTGGGCCGAGCGCGCCCGTCGGATCGCCGTCGCGATGGCGGCCGAGGGCGGGACGGCGCACCGCTGAGGCCGGCTACTTCCGCCCGGTGATGGTGCCGCGCGCGATGTGCGAGAGCTTGGCAACCTCGAAGGCGGGGTAGGCGCCGCCGGCCAGCAGCGAGAACTTGATCCCCTCGCGCCCGCCCGGCTTGCGGTGGCCCGGGGGCTGGAAGCGGTGGTGGTGTTCGGCGGCCCGGTGGAAGAACTGCGGGCGCTCGGAGCGGGAGACACAGCCGGCCAGGTCGAAGACGAACAGGTAGTGCCGGATCATCCGGACGAACAGCGCGTCGCGCACGGCGTACAGGTGCGGCTTGTCCTCCAGCAGGGCGAAGCTGCGCTCGTACTGGTCGAACAGGTCGAAGACGCTGCTGCCGGGGCCACCGGCCGGGTGGACGGTCTCCCGGCGGCGCAGCTGGACGCACTCGCGCGGCAGTACGGCGGCCTTCTGTGCGCCGAGCAGCGCCGCGTGGACGACCGGGACCTCCTCGTACCTGCCGTCGGGGAAGGCGAGATTCAGCTCCTCCCAGTGGCTGCGGCGGATCAGCCGGTCCCAGATCAGCGGCGGCGCGCCGAACAGCGCGGGCTGGTCGAAGGGGGCGAACACCTCGGGGCCGGTCTCGGCGAGCAGCGCCTCGGCGGCGCCGGACCAGTCGCGGCCGTTGTGGCGCCGGGAGTGGCCGAACAGCAGCACGTCCACCGGGCCGGTCTGCTTGAGCCGGTCGGCGAGCGTCTGGAGGGCGTCCCGGGGCAGCAGGTGGTCGGCGTCGAGGAACAGCAGGTACTCGCCGCCGGCCCGTGCCGCGCCCGCGTTCCGGGCCACCCCGACCCCGACCGCCGCGTTCAGGTGCAGCGCCGACACCCGGGGGTGCTGCGCCGCGAACGCGTCGGCGAGCCCGCCCGGGGTCTCGGGGGAGCGGTCGGCGACCACGATCACCTCGACGTCCGCCAGGGTCTGGGCGAGCAGCGAGTCCAGGCAGTCGGCGAGCTGTCCGTGCTGGTCGTAGGCGGGGAGCACGACGCTGATCAGGGGTGAGGGCATGACGCCGGAGCGTAAGAGGGCGCGCGAACCGTGGCAAAGCCCTGACGGTGCGTAATTACGAACAATTAGCCGCAAACCGTACTAGCGCGCGCCATATCTTCACGCCGCCTTCTGGGCGTGCACACGCCGACCGGCGACGCGGCACGGCCCGCGACGCGGGGTGCACGTCGCGGGCCGGGGGTGCCGAGAGGGGGGTCGGCTCAGTACCAGTGGTGGGCCTGCCAGAACGACCAGGCGGAGCAGGGGCTGCCGTAGCGGCTGTTCATGTAGTCCAGGCCCCACTTGATCTGGGTGACCGGGTTGGTGCGCCAGTCGGCGCCGGCCGAGGCCATCTTGGAGCCGGGCAGCGCCTGGACCAGGCCGTAGGCGCCGGAGGAGGCGTTGACGGCCAGCGGGTTCCAGCTGCTCTCGCGGAACACGATGTTGCTGAAGCACTGCAGCTGGCCGGCCGGCACGATCTGCGCGGCGATCTGCTGCGGGGTGCCGGAGTAGCTGTTGAGGTCCTGACGCTGCTGGGAGCGGGAGGCGGCGGCGTCGGCCTGGGCCTTGGCGTCCGCCTGGGCCTTCGCCTCGGCCGCGGCCTGGGCCTGCGCGGCGGCCTGGGCCTGCGCCTGGGCGGCGGCGTCCGCCTCAGCCTTGGCCTGGGCGGCCTGGGCGGCCTGGGCGGCCTGGGCGGCCTGCTGGGCAGCGGCAGCGGTGTCAGCCTGGGCCTGGTCGGAGGCCGGCTTGCCGTCCGCCACGACGGCGGCCACCGGGGCCGCGGCCTCGGCGTTGTGCGCGGTCTGCGGGATGGCGAGGGCGGCCGTGGCGGCGCTCGCGACCACGAGGGTGGCGACGCCGGTGATCAGGGAGTTGCGGCGGGCATGGCTGAGCTGCATGAAGCGGGCAATCCTTTTCCGTCGGGGGCCGTGCCGGTGGCACTGGGCTCGGGCTTCGCGTGGGCTCCGGGTGAGCGGGGCCCGCGCGGCCGTCCGGGACGGCCGTGGCGCCCCGGCGGTGACGGCGGGGCGGGCGGGCTGCGCACGGCGGACGGGCCGGCCGGCGCTGCCTGGCGACGGGCCATTCTTGGCAGGGCCGAGGACGGGTGGCAAAGGGCTTATCTACTACGCCGAGTAGTGGGCGCGGGGAGGATGCGGCCGGGTGCGACGGGTGATTTGGGAAGATTTGTCCGAATTCGCCATCTGTGGGCCGAGGGTGGGAGGCGGCGGCGGAACGTGAGAGCGCGAGGGTGGGTGGCCTGCGTTCTTCGGGCCGGGGGTGGCGACGGCGGGTGTGGCCCGGATGCGGCCGGGGCGGCGGGACGGCCGGTGTGCCCGGCCCGTCCACTATCCAGGGCCGTAGATGCGAAACCCCCTGTGCGCGGGCTCACATGTTTGAGGAGCCGACTTCGGCGCAGCGTGATCGGGGCGTGACGCGCCCGGTGCACGGGGGGCGGAGTGGCCGATCGGCGCACTCCGTGTCGCGTGGGCACCGGCGCGGGGGTTCGCTGATACCGCGCCGCTCGGTCACAGAACGTGGCCGACGGTCACCGCATGCGTCTCGTTCCCGCGGTGCAGGCCCACGCCGCCAGCGGCAACACCCCGAACAACTGCGCCCCCTCCGGCTCCGTGCCGGGCTGCACCGGCTGAGCCGGCGAGGAGCCTCGCAAACAGAAACCGGGCCCGGGAGCCTCCGCAACGGCTCCCGGGCCCGGCGTTCGAGCGCGGCGCGGTCGGGTCAGGAGCCCGCCGCCACCGCCGCCCGCCGCCGACGGCCCACCACGGCCGAGGCGCCGAGCACGATCGCCGCGGCGACCAGCGACAGGTACATCTGCTTGCGCCCGTCCTCGGTGGTGAACATGTACGCCATCACGAACCCGATCATGCCCATCGCGGTCCAGGTCAGGTACGGGAACAGCCACATCCGCACGGTCAGGCGCTCGGGCGTCTCCCGCTCGATGATCCGGCGCATCCGCAGCTGGGTCGCGCAGATCACCAGCCAGACGAACAGCGCGACCGCGCCGGAGGAGTTGAGCAGGAAGGCGAACACCTGGTCCGGCGAGTAGTAGTTGAAGAAGACGGCGATGAAGCCGAAGACCACCGAGGAGAGGATGGCCACCCGCGGCACGCCGCGCGAGGTCACCGTGGCGAAGGCCTTCGGCGCGTCCCCGCGCTGGCCGAGCGAGAAGGCCATCCGGGAGGCGGTGTACATCCCGGAGTTGAGGCAGGACAGCACGGCCGTCAGCACGATCACGTCCATCACCTGGCCCGCGTGCGGGATGCCCACGTGGTTCAGGACCGCCACGTACGGGCTGGCCTTGACCTCGGCCGAGTCCCAGGGCAGCAGGGTCACCACGAGCAGGATCGAGCCCAGGTAGAAGACGCCGATGCGCCAGATCACGCTGTTGGTGGCCTTGGTGACCGCCTTCTGCGGGTCCTCCGATTCGCCGGCGGCGAGGGTGACGATCTCGCTGCCCATGAAGGCGAAGACGACGGTCAGCATGCCGGTGAACACCGCGCCCACGCCGTGCGGCAGGAAGCCGCCGTGGCCGGTCAGGTTGCTCATGCCGACCGCGTGGGTGTCCGGCAGCGCGCCGAAGACCGCGAGCGCGCCGATCACCAGGAACGCGGCGATCGCGACCACCTTGATGCCGGCGAACCAGAACTCGAACTCGCCGTAGGACGACACCGAGAAGAGGTTGGTGGCGGTCAGCACCGCCATCACGATCAGCGCCCAGCCCCACTGCGGCACGCCGGGCACCCAGTTGTTGAGGATCTTGGCGCCGGCGGTCGCCTCGACCGCGAGCACGACGACCCAGAAGAACCAGTACAGCCAGCCGATGGAGAATCCGGCCCAGCGGCCCAGCGCGCGGTCCGCGTACGCGGAGAAGGAGCCGCTCTGCGGGTCGGCCGCCGCCATCTCGCCGAGCATCCGCATCACCAGCACGACCAGCACGCCGGCCAGGGTGTAGGAGAGCAGGATGCCCGGGCCGGTGGACGCGATGCCCGCGCCGGAGCCGACGAACAGGCCGGCGCCGATCACGCCGCCGATGGCGATCATCGACAGGTGGCGGTTCTTGAGCCCGGCCTTCAGGTGGCCGTCGCCGCCGTGTCCGATCGGGCCCGACTGGTCGGGGGCCGAGTCGGCTACCGCCGGCTTGGTGGTCTTCGCACTCATCAAGGGTGCCCTGTGCCTTTCCGGCGCGGCATGACCCTCGGCTCGTCGCGCCGGAGGGTGGGGGACAGATCCGCGCATTGCGGTGAAACGTAACTTCTACGCCCGAGTATCGGAACAAGCTTTTGATAACTGTTCGCTCACCGGACACAAAGGGCCAGGTCAGGATGGGTGTAGAGGTGGCGGGAAAAGCTCAAATCTGACCAGTCATCAGGGTGGCGGAAGGTCGCCAGGCCCTGTGGGGGATCCGGAACTCAGGCCGGCCGCAGCCCCAGGACGGTGATCAGCTCGGCGTCCGCCGGCCGCCCGGTGAGGCGGGCGGCCAGGATCCGGGGGATGTCGGACTCCTGGGAGTACCCGGGCAGCAGCGTCACCTCGGCCCGCCGCACCACGGCCTCGCCGCGTACCGCGTACGCCACCCGGTACGTGGTCCGCTCCGGCGGCGGGGCCGGGTCGGTCCGGCGCGCGGGGGTCATCCGCATCGACCTCCTCCGGCCCATTGTGGGCGCGGTGTGGCCGATCTGCACGAACCCGGGCAGAGTGGGAGTCTCGGGGCAATCCCGACGCCGCTCGGCCGTTTCAGGAGCGACCCCATGCAGACCACCTGGAAGGGGACGATCAGCTTCGGGCTGGTCAGCATCCCCGTCCACCTCTACTCCGCGACCCAGGAGCACGACGTCCCGCTGCACCAGGTGCACGCCAAGGACGGCGGTCGGGTGCGGATGAAGCGGTACTGCGAGCAGGAGGAGAAGGAGGTCCCGTACGCCGAGATCGCCAAGGGCTACGAGTCGCCGGACGGCCGGACCGTCACCCTCACCGACGAGGACCTCGCGGACCTGCCGCTGCCCAGCAAGAAGATCATCGACGTGCTGGCCTTCGTGGACGCGGGCGAGATCGACCCGCTGATGTTCTCCAAGGCGTACTACGTGGGAGTCGCCGACCAGGCGGCCGCCAAGCCGTACGCCCTGCTGCGCGACGCGCTGGTGGACTCCGGGCAGATCGCGGTCACCAAGATCGCGCTGCGCACCCGGGAGTCGCCCGCCGTGTTGCGGGTGCACGACGGGACGCTGGTGCTGCAGACCTGCATCTGGCCCGACGAGGTGCGCCCGGCGGCCGGGATCGCGCCCGAGGGGAACGTCACCGTCCGGCCGCAGGAGCTGAAGATGGCGCGGTCGCTGATGGACACCCTCTCCGAGGACTTCGACCTGGCCCAGCTGCACGACGACTACCAGCAGGCGCTCCAGCAGGTGATCACCGCCCGGCTGGAGGGCGTCGAGCTCCCGCACGAGGAGGAGCCCGGCCCGGCGCCGGACAACGTGATCGACCTCATGGAGGCGCTGCGCAGCAGCCTCAAGCAGGCCAGGGGCGGGCGGGCGCCGGCCGCGGAGCCGGAGGAGAAGCCCGCGCCCCGCAAGCGCGCCCCGGCGAGGACGACCGCCGCGGCCGCCAAGAAGACCACCTCGGCGAAGAAGACACCCGCGAAGACACCCGCCCGTAAGTCCACGGCTCCGCGCAAGGCCTCCTGACCTCCGGGCCAGGCGTTCCGTCCCGTCCAGCATTGGAGGCGATCCCGATGGACCTGCTCACCTACAAGGAAGTCGAAACCGGCCCCGACGCCCCGCCGAACCCGAGCCTCGGGCACCGGGCGTGGCGCTGGCTGCTCAGCCTCAGCCCCACCGTCGTGACCTTCATGGTCGCGCTCTCGATCGGCCTGGCCATGGTCGGCGTCCAGGTGAGCTGGGCGCCGATGCTCGGCCTGATGGCCTTCTTCTGGTTCCTTACGTTCATCGCCCTGGCGGGCGTCGTCGCGCGCTGGGCGACGCCCGGCCGGGGCAGGCACCGGATGGCGGCCTCCTGACCCGGCCGGTGGAACGGTGTCCGGGAGGGCTCAGCCGATCCACACCGTGGTGACGTTGCAGAACTCCCGGATGCCGTGCCCGGACAGCTCCCGGCCGAAGCCCGAGCGCTTGACGCCGCCGAAGGGCAGCGCCGGGTGGGAGGCCGTCATGCCGTTGAAGAACACCCCGCCCGCCTGGATGTCGCGGACGAAGCGCTCCTGCTCGGCCTGGTCGGTGGTCCAGACGTTGGAGCTGAGCCCGAACGGGGTGTCGTTGGCGACGGCCACCGCCTCGTCCAGGTCGGCGACCCGGTAGACGGTGGCGACCGGGCCGAAGGTCTCCTCCAGGTGGATCCGCATCGCAGGGGTGATGCCGGTCAGCACGGTCGGCTCGTAGAAGTAGCCGGTGTCCCAGCCCATCGGGCGGCCGCCGCCGCACTCGACCCGGGCGCCGTGGGTGCGGGCGTCCTCGACCAGCTCCTCCAAGTCGTCCCGGCCCTGACGGCTGGCCAGCGGGCCGACGTCGGTGGCCTCGTCCATCGGATCGCCGACCCGCAGTGAGCGCATCGCCTCGGTGAAGGCCGCGGTGAAGCGGTCGTAGACGTCGGTGTGCACGATGAAGCGCTTGGCGGCGATGCAGGACTGGCCGTTGTTCTGCACCCGGGCCCGGACGGCGGTGCCCACCGCCGCCTCCAGGTCGGCGCTCGGCATGACCACGTACGGGTCGCTGCCGCCCAGCTCCAGCACCGCCTTCTTCACCTCGTCCGCCGCGGCGGCGGCGACCGCCCGCCCGGCCGGCTCGCTGCCGGTGAGGGTGACGGCGGCGACCCGGCGGTCCCGGACCACGCCCTCGACCGCACCCGAGCCGATCAGCAGGGTCTGGAAACAGCCCTCGGGGAAGCCGGCCCGCCGGAACAGCTCCTCGATCGCGAGCGCCGTCCGGGGCACGTTGGAGGCGTGCTTGAGCAGGCCCACGTTGCCCGCCATCAGGGCCGGCGCGGCGAAGCGGATCACCTGCCAGAACGGGAAGTTCCACGGCATCACGGCGAGGACGGGCCCCAGCGGGCGGTAGCGGACGTACGCGCGGGCGGCCCCGGAGTCGGCCACGTCGGCCTGGGCCGGGTGCTCGTCGGCGAGCAGCTCCTCGGCGTTCTCGGCGTACCAGCGCATCGCCCTGGCGCACTTGGCGGCCTCGGCCCGGGCGGCGGCGAGCGGCTTGCCCATCTCCTCGGTCATGGTGCGGGCGAGGGCCTCCCGGTCCTGGTCCAGCAGGTCGGCGGCGCGGCGCAGCAGCTCGGCGCGGGCGGCGAAGGAGGTGTTGCGATAGCTGTGGAAGGCGGCCTCGGCGCGGGCCAGCCGCCGCTCGATCCCGGCCGCGTCGAGCGGTTCGAAGGTCTGGACGGTCTCGCCGGTCGCGGGGTTGACGCTGGCGATGGGCATGCGGGGCTCCCTGATGGGTCCGGGTCCGGTGCGTCTGCCCTCACACCCTCCCCGACGGCCCGCCCCGGGCGCGCCACCGCCGCCCGGCGTGTCCCGCCGGGGGTGGGGGCCGGTCCGTCATTCCGGCAGTGACTCCACTCGCGCCGCCGCCTCCCGGGCCCGGGCTCCGGCCCTGGTCCGGGCCGCGGTCACCTGCCGGTTGGGGAAGCGGTGCAGGTACTCGGCCTCCAGCTCCCCGGTGCGCAGCGTGTGGCGCTTCAGCGCCTCCTCCGAGCCGTAGAGGAAGGTCTCGTGGCGCGTGCGGTGCAGCTGCTCCAGCTCGTGCAGCAGGGTGTCGTTGCCCAGAGCGTGCGGGGAGATGCCCCCGGGCCGGATGTGCGGGTCGTTGGCGTGCCGCATCTCGGTACCTCCTCGACGGAAGCCCCCTTTACCGGGTGCCCGGTGGCCCCTGCCCGTACACCCGTGCTGGTGGGTGGGATGTGCTGGCGGATTGCACAAGGGAAATTGTAAAAGGGCTGTCGTACAAGAGTGCTTGTGGATATTCTCCGGCCGTGGACGACACGACGGACCAACCGCGCGGTACCCGGGAGATCTCCGACTCCCGGGTGCTCGCCGCCCTCACCCACCCGCTGCGCCGACGGCTGCTCGACCTGCTCAAGGTGCACGGCCCGGCCACCGTCGGGCAGCTCGCCGAGCGCAGCGAGCAGGCGGTCGGCAACGTCAGCCACCACCTGAAGGTGCTGGCCGAGAGCGGACTGATCGTGGAGGCGCCCGAACTCGCCCGGGACCGGCGCGAGCGCTGGTGGCGGCTCGCGGACCGGGAACTGAGCTGGGCCCGGGCCGACTTCGACGGCGACCCGGTCACCGAGGCCGTCGCGGACGCGGCCGGGTCGATCCTCCTGGAACGCCAGGTCGAGCTGGTCCGCGAATGGGCCGTGCGGCGCGGCGGGTACGGGCCCGACTGGCGGGACGGCTGCTCGGTGGCCACCCAGGCCTGGCTGCGGCTCACCCCGGAGGAGGCCCGGGAGCTGGCCGCGGACCTGCACGAGGTGATCCAGAAGTGGGCCGACCGACCGGTGCCCGAGGACGGGCGGGAGCGCGAGACCGTCCTCGCCTTCTCCCACAGCGTCCCGGCCAAGCCGTGACCGCCACCCTCGCCCCGTCGCCCGAAAACCCTCAAGTCCGGTCCCGTTGGGGCTTGTTCGCCCAGCGCGACTTCCGGCTGCTGTGGGCGGGGCAGACCGTCAGCCGGCTGGGCAGCAGCGTCACCACCGTCGCGCTGCCGCTGGTCGCGGTGCTCACCCTGGACGCCGGGCCGCTCGCCACCGGCCTGCTGACCAGTGCGATCTGGCTGCCGTGGCTGCTGTTCGGCCTGCCGGCCGGGGTGTGGGTCGGCCGGGTGTCCCGGCGGGCCGTGATGATCGGCTGCAACCTCGGCTCCGCCGCGCTGTTCGCGAGCGTGCCGGTGGCGGGCTGGTTCGGTGTGCTCACCATGGCGCACCTGCTGGCCGTGGCCTTCCTCGGCGGGGTCTGCTCGGTGTTCTTCGACGCCGCCGACCAGGCGTACCTGCCCGAGCTGGTGGCGCCGGAGGATCTGATCGAGGGCAACGCCAAGCTGACGGGCAGCGGCTCGGCGGCCGAGGTCGCCGGGCGCGGACTGGCCGGGCTGATCGTCCAACTCGTGGGCGCGGCAGCCGGGTTGCTCATCGACGCGGTGAGCTTCCTGATCGCGGCCGGCACCCTGCTGCGGATCCGTTCCCGGCCGGAGCCGGTGGTCCGCGAGCAGACGGGCATGCTCGGGCAGGTCCGGGAGGGGCTGTCCTTCCTGCTGGGCGACCCGTACCTGCGCGCCTTCCTGTGCTTCGGCGCCGCCGCGAACTTCGCGCTCATGGGCTACCAGTCGATCCTGGCGCTGTTCCTGGTCCGGGCGGCCGGGATCGCCCCCGGCTGGGTCGGCGCCCTCGCCTCCGCCGCCGCGGTCGGCGGAGTGCTCGGCTCGCTGGCGGCCCGCCCGCTGTGCCGCCCGCTCGGGACGGCGCGCGGGACGCGGATCGTGCTGCTCACCGTCGCACCGTTCGGGCTGCTGATGCCGCTGGCCGGGCCGGGCCTGGGGACGGCGCTGTACGTGCTCGGATCGCTCGCCGTCGTCGCGGCGGTGGTGCTCTGCAACATCGTGCTCGGCAGCTTCCGCCAGTCCTACACCCCGCCCGAGCTGCTCACCCGGGTGGCGGCCGGATCGATGTTCGCCGTCCACGCCACCATTCCGCTCGGCGCCCTGGCCGGCGGCGCGCTGGGCGCGGTGATCGGTCTGCGGGCGACGATGTGGGTGATGACCGGCCTGCTCACGCTGGCCGGCACGCTGCCGCTGTTCTCGCCGCTGCGTACCGTCCGGGAGTTGCCGACAGCGCCCCCGGGGACGGGAAAGATCGTAGGATGAATTCCTCCGTACCTTCAGGTTCGTCACCTTCAGGTTCGCCCCACTACCTCCGGACAGATCGCTGATGCCGCTTCCCAAGGCCGAACTCCACCTGCACATCGAAGGCACCCTGGAGCCCGAACTCGCCTTCGCCCTCGCCGAGCGCAACGCCGTCGCGCTCCCGTACGCCGACACCGAGGAGCTGCGGAAGGCGTACTCCTTCAGCGACCTGCAGTCCTTCCTGGACCTCTACTACGCGCTGATGGCCGTGCTGCGCACCGAGCAAGACTTCGCCGACCTCGCCGACGCGTACCTGGCCCGGGCCGCCGAGCAGGGCGTGCGGCACGCCGAGATCTTCTTCGACCCCCAGGCGCACACCGCCCGCGGGGTGCCGCTCGGAGTGGTGGTGGACGGGCTGACGCGGGCGCTGTCGAGCAGCGAGGAGCGGTACGGCATCAGCACCCAGCTCATCATGTGCTTCCTGCGCGACGAGTCCGCCGACTCGGCGCTGGAGACCTTCGAGGCCGCCCGCCCCTACTTCGACCGGATCTCGGGCATCGGCCTGGACTCGGCCGAGGTCGGCAACCCGCCGGCGAAGTTCCGCGAGGTCTACCGGCGGGCCGCCGAGGCCGGCCTGCGCCGCGTCGCCCACGCGGGCGAGGAGGGCCCGGCCTCGTACATCACCGAGGCGCTGGACGTCCTCGGCGTGGAGCGGATCGACCACGGCCTGCGCTGCCTGGAGGACGGCGAACTCGTCGCCCGCCTGGTCCGCGAGCAGATCCCGCTCACCCTCTGCCCGCTCTCCAACGTCCGCCTGCGCTGCATCGACACCCTCGCCGACCACCCGCTGCGCGAGATGCTCGACGCCGGCCTGCTGGTCACCGTCAACTCCGACGACCCGGCCTACTTCGGCGGCTACGTCGAGGACAACTTCCGCGCCGTCCGTCAGGCCCTCGCCCTCGACCAGGAGACCCTGCGCCGGCTGGCCGCCAACTCCTTCCGCGCCTCCTTCATCGACGACCAGCGCCGGGCCGAACTCCTCGCCGAGGTCGAGAAGTTCACCTTCGCCCCGGACGAGGGCTGACCAACCGCGCCGGGGCGGCGGGGACCACCGCCGCCCCGGCCGTGGCAGGTGGGGGCGGCGGAGGTGGATCAGATCAGGGTGCTCCAGTAGTACCAGAACCGGTTGAGGACCAGCAGCGCGATCACCGCGTACCACAGGGCCGGGACGACCCAGTGGTAGCGCGCGGCCTCCCGCACGACCACCCGCGCCTTCGGGCCCACCGGGATCACCCCGCTGCGCAGGTTGTGCAGGGTGGTGTACCAGAACAGCGGGATCACCGCCGCCCACACCACCATGCAGTACGGGCAGAGCGCGCCGATCCGGTACAGCGCCTGGTACATCAGCCAGCTGACGAAGCCGATCCCGAAGACCGTCCCCGCCTGCAGGCCGAGCCAGAACCAGCGCCGGTACGTCGCCCCGGCGAGCAGCCCGGCGCCGACCGCGACGACGACCCCGAAGCCGACCAGGCCGATCAGCGAGTTGGGGAAGCCGAAGGCCTCCGCCTGGTCGCTGCGCATGATCGAGCCGCAGCTGATGATCGGATTGATGTTGCAGTTGGGGACGTACGACGGGTCCTGCAGCAGCCGGATCTTGTCCAGGGTGAGGACCGTCGAGGCGAACAGCCCGACCAGGCCGCCGATCACCAGCAGCCAGGCGAACGGACGGCTCGCGCCGTGGGTCCGCGCGGCGTTCGCCTGCGCGGCGGGGGCGGCGGCCGTCACCCGGTCACCTGCTTGACCATCGCGGTGAACTGCTCGGGGGAGGCGGCCTTGCCGTTGCTGAGGACGTCCAGCTTCTTGCCGTCCAGCTTGACGGTCGGGGTGCCGGTCACGTCGCTCTTGTCGAACTCCTCGTTGACCTTGGCCGCCCAGGGCGCGTAGGTGCCGTCCTGGACGGCCTTGACGAAGGCGTCGGTCTTCAGACCGGGCACCTGGCCGGCCAGGTCGAGAAGGTGGTTGACGTCGCCGAAGGCGTCGCTGCGCTCGTCCGGCTGGTTGGCGTACAGCACGTCGTGGAACTGCTTGAACTTGTCCACGCCCTCGTTGAGCGCGGCACCCGCGGCGGCCAGTGCGGTGCGCGAGCCCTTGCCGCCGAGGTTCTTGTCCAGGAACGTCGCCAGGTGGTACTCGATCTTGTACGTGCCGTTGTCGGCGAGCTGCTGGACGGTCCTGCCGGTGGTGGTCTCCAGCTGCTCGCAGAACGGGCAGCGGAAGTCCTCGTAGACCTCCAGGGTGTGCGGGGCGTCGGCCTTGCCGTAGGTGATCACGGTGCCGTTGCTGCCGGTCGCGTTGGCCGGGACGACCAGCGGGCCGTTCGCGGCGGCGTCGGAGGAGGAGCCGGAGGAGCCGCCGACGGCGAAGGCCACGCCCGCCGCGAGGGCGAGCACGGCGGCGGAGGCGGCGCCGACCACGACCCGGCGGCGAATACGACCGGAGCGCTCGGCCTGGGCGCGGGCGGTGCGCATGCGCTCGGTGGCGGTGCTCTGCTTGTCGGTCTTACGGGTGTTGCTCATGGGGTGTCGTCCTGTGCTCTCGTGTGCTCTCGGACATGCGGAGGTGCGGGCGCGACGGATCGGCGTCCGCGCCGGGGAGAGAGAGGACCGGCCGAGCGGAGGGACTGCTCAGGCGGCCAGGGCGAACACCGGCGGACCACGCCGGACGGCCGGACGGACGGCCACGTCCTCGGCCGGGACCAGCGCGCGGCTGGCCCGGGGGAACGGCACCCGCGCCACCGGACGGGCCGGGACGGGCGTGGCGAGCAACAGCAGCCAGCGGGCGGCGGCCGGAAGGTAGCGCTGCAGGAACTCGCCCAGCATCCGGACCGCGCGGGCGAGCCCGGCCAGGGCGGCGTCCGCGCGGCGCAGCCAGAACGCGCCGGCCAGCGCGATCACCGTGTGCAGCAGCAGGAGCAGCAGGACGCCGGTCTGCTGGGAGACACCGTGGCCGAGCAGGAACCCGCCGAGAGAGCCGCCGCCGCACAGCAGCGGCTGGAAGCCGTGCGCGGCGCCGGGCGGCAGGGAGGGGCAGGTGCTCTGCGCGAGGTCGAACAGTGCGCTGACACCCAGCTCCAACGGCAGGAACACCGCCGCGATCGCCGGGAAGCCGCGCTCGCGGCCGGCCAGGGCGAAGGCGACGACGAACACGGCGACGCCGGCCAGACCCATCGTGCCGACCGGCAGCGCCCGGCCGGTGACCAGCACCTGGCCGAGCCCGGCGAGCACCACGACCAGCGCGGCGAAGACCGCCGCGCGGAGCGTCCTGGTGACCGGGCCGATGTCCATGGCATCCGAGTCTGCCACAGGCCGGACACGGAACGGTCGGCCGGACGGTGGGCTGTGAACAGCCTCACCGCCCGTCCTGAGCTGGGCTTATGTGTTTCTTACGGAGCGTCGTGGGAGTCGCGCCGGTGACCGTCGGCGGTACTCACCCGGGCCTCGACCAGCTCCCGGAAGTGCTCCAGGTCCTCGCGCACCGCCCGCTCGATCGCCCCGGCCTGAGCGAAGCCGCGCGGGCCGCCGAACTCCCGCTGCACCGCCTCCGGGTCGTACTCCACCCGGATCTGCAACCGGGTGTGCCGGGCGTCGAGCGGCAGCAGCGCGAAGGCACCGCGCAGATGGGCGGAGTTCAGCGTCCGCCAGGACATCACCCGGCCCCGGCCGAGATCGGTGATCTCGGTGTCGACCGAGTGCTCGGTACCGCTGACCCGCACCCCGAGATGCGCGAGGTTCCGGCCGTGCGGGTGCGCGCTGCGGACGCCGTCCACGAACTGCGGGTACTCGCGCACCCTGTGCAGCTGCTCCCAGGCGGCGAGGACGGGGGCGGCGATGTCGATCTGTTCCTCAAGAGTGCTCATGAGCCCTCCTCGCTGCGCTGGGCGGGCGTTTCGCACAACGCGCGCCCTTCGATGAATCTTCCCGGGCCTTCGGCCGGGGGACCCTCATGCTGCGCTCGCTCATTGCGGGTCCTCGGGTCCCAGCCTGCTCTTCGGGACAGGGGGAGGCAAAGGGGACTGGGTCAGGTGGTGGGGAGGGACGGTTGACGGAGAAGCGGTGCGGCGCGGGGTGGGGGAGACTGGGCGCATGCCGGAGCTGCCCGAGGTGGAGGCGCTGAGCGCCTTCCTGTCCGAGCGGCTGACCGGGCGGGTGATCGCCCGGGTGCAGCCGGTGGCGATCAGCGCGCTGAAGACGTACGACCCACCGGTGACGGCATTGGAGGGGCGGACGGTCGGGCCGGTGACCCGGCACGGCAAGTTCCTGGACATCGAGGTCGCCGGGCTGCACCTGGTCGTCCACCTGGCCCGGGCCGGCTGGCTGCGCTGGAGGGACAGCCTGCCCGCCGAGCCGCCGCGGCCGAGCCCGAGGAACCCGCTCGCCCTGCGGCTGCGCCTGGAGGGCGAGGCCGGGGACGGCTTCGACCTCACCGAAGCCGGGACGAAGAAGGGGCTCGCCGTCTACGTCGTGAGGGACCCGGCCGAGGTGCCGGGCGTGGCCGGGCTCGGCCCGGACCCGCTCGACCCCGGCTTCACCCTCGACGACTTCGCCGCCCTGATGCGGGGCGGCCGCCGCCGGCTCAAGGGAGTGCTGCGGGACCAGAGCGTGCTGGCGGGCGTGGGCAACGCCTACTCGGACGAGGTGCTGCACGCGGCCCGGATGTCGCCGTACAAGCTGGCGGCCAGTCTGACGGAGGAGGAGACGGCGCGGCTGTACGAGGCGCTCGGCAGCACGCTGCGCGACGCGGTGGAGCGCTCGCGCGGGCTGGCGGCGGGGGAGCTGAAGGCGGAGAAGAAGCTCGGGCTGCGGGTGCACGGGCGGACCGGCCAGCCCTGCCCGGTCTGTGGGGACACCGTGCGGGAGGTGTCCTTCGCGGACTCCTCGCTGCAGTACTGCCCGACCTGCCAGACCGGGGGCAAGCCGCTGGCGGACCGGCGGCTGTCGCGGCTGCTGAAGTGACGCCCCGGGCGGCACGGCGCGCGGCCGTCCCGCCCGGGGCGCTCAGCGCTCGACGGCGTCAGCGCTTGATGGCGACGCCGCCCCAGTAGTACGCCGCCTTCGGGTCGGCCGGCGGCGCGCCGTCCGGGCGCCAGGCGAGGACCGGGGCGACGCCCGGCTCGACCAGCTCCCAGCCGTCGAAGAAGCGGAGCACGTCGTCGTAGCCGCGCGGCACCAGGGTCATCCCGCCGGCCCGGGCCGCCTCGGCGACCTTGCCGACCGCCTCCGGGTCGAAGTCCGGGGTGGGGGTGGTGAGGGCGATGCAGCTGCCGACGGGCAGGGCGTCGCGCAGCGCGGCGACCCGGCCCCACGGGTCGTCCTCGTCGGCGATCAGCATCAGGACGGCGATCATCAGCAGGCCGACCGGCTGGGTGAGGTCCAGGGTGGAGGTGAGCGCCGGGTCGGCGAACAGCTCCGCGGGCTTGCGCAGGTCGGCGTGGATGTAGGTGGTGCGGCTGACCGGGCTGGAGACCATCAGGGCGCGGGCGTGGGCGAGCACGATCGGGTCGTTGTCGACGTAGACCACCCGGGTGCCGGGGCTGACCGCCTCGGCGATCTCGTGGGTGTTCGGCGAGGTGGGGATGCCGGTGCCGAGGTCGAGGAACTGGCGGATGCCGTGCTCCTGGGCCAGGTAGCGGACCGCCCGGCCCTGGAAGGCGCGGTTGGCCTTGGCCATCTCCTTGACGCTCGGCACGGCCTCCTCGATGGCCTGCCCCATGGCGCGGTCCGGCGGGAAGTTGGTCTTGCCGCCCAGCCAGTAGTCGTACACGCGCGCTGAGTGCGGAGTGGTGGTGTCGACGCCGAAACGTTCCCACTGGCTCGGCTCGGCGGCGTCCTCGTCCTGCGGGCCCTGCTGGGGGAAGTCCTGACTTGTCGTCATGGCCACGTCCTCTGATGGCAGATCATCACACCGGGGAGCACAGCGTAGCGGCCTCGGCGGGAAGCCGGGCGTCCGGTCGGGGAAGAGCCGGGGAAGGGTCGGCTGTGCGGGGTGTGCGGCCGGTCGCCTTGGGCCGTCGGAGTGGTGATCGGGTCCGTCGGAGTTGCCCTCGGAGATCGGCGGTGACCGGCGGGGGAAGCATCCAGAATGCTGTCAGATCGTCAGATTAAAGTCCCGGTGACGTCTCGGATCACCTCGCGTAGGTTGTTGCTGGTCGCCGCGGGGATGTCCCTGCTGGGCGCGGCCGCCGGTTGCAAGAGCCCCTGGAACGAGGGGGATCACGCGTCCTCGGCGGCTGGTCCGGAGACCGCGGCGGCGGGTGGGGCCGGCGCGCCGGTGCTCTCGGCCGCGCCGCTCGGAACACCATCGCCGTGGCCGTCCGTCTCGCCCGTCGTGCCCTCACCGGTGCCGCCCTCCGGCCCGGCCTCCGTGCCGGGCCTGGAGCCCATCCGCCGGGTGCTCACCGATGCGGAGAGCAAGCCGGTGTACGAGCTGGACCCGGGGCAGCGGGTGGTGGCGCTCACCATCGACGACGGCCCGGACCCCAGGTACACGCCCACCGTGCTGGAACTGCTCCAGCAGCACGGGATCCGGGCGACCTTCTTCCTGATCGGCGAGAACGTCGTCGAGCACCCGGGCCTGGTGAAGGAGATCGCGGACCGCGGCCATCACATCGCCAACCACACCTGGACCCATCCGGACCTGCGGCACATGTCCGAGGACAAGGTCCGGGACGAGTTGGAGCGCACCTCCGACCTGCTGCACCGGACCACCGGTCGGCAGCCCACCTGGTTCCGGGCGCCGGGCGGGGACTGGTCGCCGGTGTCACTCAAGGTGAGCGCCGATCTCGGGATGCGGAACCTGGGCTGGTCGGTGGACCCGCGGGACTGGGCCCAACCGGGCACCTCGGCGATCACCGACCGGATCCTCAAGGACGTCCGGCCCGGGTCGATCGTGCTCAACCACGACGGTGGCGGGGACCGGTCGCAGACGGTGGCGGCGCTGAGGATCTACCTCCCGGCGCTGATCGACTCCGGGTATTTCTTCACGGCGCCGCCGAACTGACGTGCGGGTTCCGGGAATCGGGCGTCTGATACGGGCAGGCATTGGCGGGTGCGGCGAGTAGCGGCTTTGCCGTTTAAACCACTCGAACGAGTGGATTGAGAGAACCGTTTCTGCGGATTTTGGGCCTCTAGGGTGATCTCGCACCAATTCCTTCGGTACCCCGCGTACCACCTGAAAGGCCCTCACCCATGCGTCTCCGCAATGCCGCGCTCTCCGTCGCCAGTGCCGTCGCCCTCGTCCTCGCCGTTCCGATGTCCGCCAACGCCGCCACCGGTGATTTCCTCTACAAGGTCGGCCCGGGCGTTCCGACCGGCCTCGCCGACCCGGAGAGCGGTAAGTGCGTCGACCTTCCGTTCACCACCGAGAAGGACCCGGGCTTCGCTCCGGAGAACTTCACCACCTCCACGGCGACGGTGTTCCTCGACTTCGGCTGCAACGGTGACACCTTCTACGTCATGAACCCCGGGAAGCGGCTCGGCGACCGGCTGAAGCTGCGCTCGGTGGTCTTCTCCTGACCCATTGACGCTTCTCCGATCCAGCCGGTCTCCGGCGACGTGCGGGGCAGTTCGGCGACCGTCCGGAATCGTCGGGCTGCCCGCCCGGACCGCATGCGCGTAGCGTGACAGGGAGGGGGTCGCCGTCCCGGCTACGGAGGAGGAGTGATGTCCGTACGGGAACTGGATGTGGCGAAGCAGGAGGACTTCGCCGGACGCGTGCTGGAGGTCCTGAACGACGCCTGCCTGGGACTCCTGACCAGCATCGGCCACCAGACCGGGCTCTTCGACGTGATGGCCGGGCTCGCGCCGTCGACCAGTGAGGAGATCGCCCGCGCCGCCGGGCTGAACGAGCGCTACGTGCGCGAGTGGCTGGGCGGCATGGTGGTCGCCGGGTTCGTCGAGTACGACCCGCGACAGCGCGCCTATACGCTGCCGCCCGAGCACGCGGCGTCACTGACCAGAGCGGCCGGCCCGGCGAACCTGGCGGGCATGATGCCGTTCCTCGCGATGATGGGTGAGGTCGAGCAGGAGCTGCTCGGCCACTTCCGCACCGGCGGCGGAATGCCGTACTCGGCCTACCCGCGCTTCCAGCAGCTGGAGGCCGAGGAGACCTCCCGGGTGTACGACCTGGCACTGGTGGACGCGATCGTGCCGATGGTGCCCGGGCTGACCGAGCGGCTGCGGGCCGGGATCGACGCGCTGGACGTCGGCACCGGGCAGGGGCACGCCGTCACCGTGCTCGCCAAGGCGTTCCCCGCGAGCCGGTTCACCGGGATCGACATCTCCGCCGCGGGCGTCGCCGCCGCCCGCGAATCGGCGGCCGAACTCGGCCTCCACAACGCCTGGTTCGAGGTCGCCGACTGCGCCGAGCTGACCGGCAGGTACGACCTGGTCACCGCGTTCGACGTGATCCACGACCTGGCCCGGCCGACCCGCACCCTGGCCGCGATCGCGGGCGCGCTGCGGCCCGACGGCGTCTTCCTGATGGGCGACATCGACGCCAGCAGCAAGCTGGAGGAGAACATCGACCACCCGTTGGCGCCCGCGCTGTACACCTTCTCGACCTTCTTCTGCATGACGGTCTCGCTCGGTGAGGACGGCGAGGGCCTCGGAACGGTCTGGGGCGAGCAGACGGCCCGGCGGATGCTGGCGGAGGCCGGGTTCCGGTTGGTGGACGTGAAGCGCGTCGAGGGGGACGTGCTGAACCTGTACTACCTGGCCCGGCTGGACGGCGGGGCGGGCGGCTGACGGGACCGGCGCGGTTCGGACCGGACGGGAGCGGGCCGGAGTGGACCGGGCCGGACGGTCGGCGTAGCTTCGAACTGTCCGGCCCGGTCGCCGGCGTCTCGCCGTGCCCAGCGCGGCCTGCCCCCGCCCGTGGTCGGGCGCCGCAGCCTGGGCAGAGCGAAGGAGGGCCTGGGATGACCGGCAACGGCTACGCACACCCCGAGGCGCTGGTGCACACCGAGTGGCTGGCCCACCACCTCGACGACGGGACGATCCGGGTCGTCGAGGTGGACGAGGACAGCACCGCCTACGACCGGGACCACATCCCCGGCGCGGTCGGCTGGAACTGGACCACCGACCTGCACAGCCAGGTCGGCCGCGACTACGTCGACCGCGATGGCGTCCAGCGCCTGCTGCGGGCGGCCGGGGTGGAGGACGACACCACCGTGGTGCTGTACGGCGGCAACAACAACTGGTTCGCCGCCTACGCCTACTGGCTGTTGCGGCTGCGCGGCTTCGGGCCGGTGCGGCTGCTCGACGGCGGGCGCAAGAAGTGGGAGCTGGAGGGGCGGGAGCTCACCCGGGAGGTGATGGACTACCAGCACACCGGCTACCGGCTGACCGGGCCGGAGCGGCCCGAACTGCGGGCGCTGCGGGACGAGGTGCTGGCGAAGGCCGAGGTGTTCGCCAAGCCCGGCGCGGACGCGGTGCTGGTGGACGTCCGCTCCCCGGCGGAGTTCCGGGGCGAGCTGATCGCACCGTCGCACCTGCCGCAGGAGCAGGCCCAGGTGCCGGGGCACATCCCCGGGGCGGTCAACGTGCCCTGGTCGCAGGCGGCCAACGACGACGGGTCGTTCCGCTCGGCCGAGGAGCTGCGGGCGCTGTACGGGGGCAAGGGCGTGGAGGCGGAGCGCGAGGTGATCGCCTACTGCCGGATCGGCGAGCGGTCCGCGCACACCTGGTTCGCGCTCACCGAGCTGCTGGGGTACCCACACGTGAAGAACTACGACGGCTCGTGGACGGAGTACGGCTCGTTGGTCCGGGCGCCGGTGGTGCTGGGGGCGTAGCGGAACGCCCGTGAGGTGGGGCGGCCGGCGGGGCGGCCGTTCGGGTGGGACGGCCGTGGGGCGTGGGTGACGGCCGGGACGGGTGACAGTGCTGCGGCGGCGTCATTTCGGCGCGTTTCTTTTCATGAACATCTCACAATCGGGGAGTGGACCCCGGGCCACCGGGACAAGGATCGATCCAACCAATCGTTCCGGTGATCCTGGAGGACCACGTTGCGCAAGAGGCTGATCGTCTCTGCTGCCAGTGCCCTGAGCCTGTTCCTGGCCGTCCCCGCTTCGGCTGCCGACTTCCAACCCGGCGCGGCCGGGGTCGGCGACCCCTACTACCCGACCTACGGCAACGGCGGCTACCGCGTCTCGCACTACGACATCCGGCTGAAGTACCAGCCCGCCACCGACGAACTGGAGGGCACCACCACCATCCTCGCCACGGCGACCCAGGACCTGTCCCGGTTCAACCTCGACTTCGCGCTGAACGTCTCGGAGGTCCGGGTCAACGGGCGGCCCGCGACCTTCGCCACCAGCGGCGAGCAGGAGCTGGAGGTCACCCCGTCCCGGCCGCTGGCCAAGGGCAGCCAGGCCACCGTGGTGGTCCGCTACAAGGGCGTGCCGTCCACCGTGAAGAAGTACGGCTTCACCGCCTGGCTGCGCACGCCGGACGGCGCGGTGGCGGCGGGCGAGCCCGAGTCCGCCTGGTGGTGGTTCCCGAGCAACGACCATCCGAGCGACAAGGCCACCTTCGACGTCTCGGTGCAGGTGCCGGACGGCAAACAGGTGATCAGCAACGGCATCCTGACCGGCACCACCTCACAGGCCGGCTGGACCCGCTACAGCTGGCGTGAGAACAAGCCCCAGGCGACCTATCTGGCCACGCTCGCGGTCGGCAAGTTCGACATCAGCACGGACACCACGCCGAGCGGGCTGCCGGTCTACAACGCGTACAGCAAGGACCTCGGGGACAACGGGGACGCGGCCCGGGCCAGCGTCGAGCGCACCGGCGAGCTGGTGGACTGGCTGAGCGGCATCTTCGGCGACTACCCGTTCAGCTCGGTCGGCGGCTACGTCCCCAACGTCCCGACCGGATTCGCCCTGGAGACCCAGACCCGGGTCTTCTACAGCCCCCGGCAGTTCGCCAAGGGCGCCAACACCTCGGTGGTCGTGCACGAGCTGGCCCACCAGTGGTACGGCGACAGCGTCTCGCTCTCGCGCTGGAGCGACATCTGGCTGAACGAGGGCTTCGCCCGGTACGCGCAGTTCCTCTGGTCCGAGCACGAGGACGAGGGCACCGCGCAGGAGCTGGCCGACTACGTCTACGCCTCGCACCCGGCCGACGACCCGTTCTGGACCGTCAAGCCGGGCGACCCGGGCGCGCAGAACCAGTTCGCGAGCGCCGTGTACGACCGGGGTGCGGTGGCCATCCAGGCGCTGCGCAACGCCGTCGGGGACGAGAAGTTCTTCCAGATCCTCAAGGGCTGGCCCACCGAGCGGCGCTACGGCAACGCGACCATCCCGGAGTTCCAGGCGTACGCGGAGAAGGTCTCCGGGAAGAAGCTCGGCGACCTCTTCAACACCTGGCTGTTCACCGCCGCCAAGCCTGCCGTCGGGCCGGTGCCGGCGGGCACCCCGGCCGCGGCCTCGCTGGCGCCGGGGGCGGACCGGGGTGACGGGCAGCTGCCGGTGGAGCCGAAGTCCTGGAAGAAGATCCAGGACACCAACTCGCTGCACGACGAGCAGCACTGACACCGAGCCGTACCGTCGGGTGACGGGCGCGGCCCGGCCGCTCGTGTAAACGTGAGCGGCCGGGCTACGCCGCTCCGGGGCCGTCCGCCGCCAGGAGTTCGGTGAGGCGGCGGACGGCGAAGGGTATGAGCTCGCGGACCGGGACGAGCCGGCAGGGCGCGTTGCCGACCAGCACCTCGCGGATGCCGGCCTGCTCCTCGAACTCCCGCCCCACAACCGGGAAGTGGGTGTCGTTGTCGTTGCCCACGTCGAGCGTCTCGATCCAGACCCGCTCGCCCTGGATCGCCATCGGGAAGCGGCGCAGCTTGAGCCGGCGGTTGGGGACAAAGGTCTCGGCGTAGTGCAGGAAGGTGTTGCGGTTGTGCCCGACGCCGATCAGCAGCACGTACCCGCCGAGGTCGTGCAGGGCGCCGAAGGGCGACTCCCGGCCGACGGCGAAGCCGAGTGAGCGGCGGGCGGTGACCTCCCGGGCGTGGGCGCCGACGGCGGCGACCGAGGCCTGCGGGTGGGTGCTGCGGAGGCTCTCCGGCAGGGCGCGCAGCGCCTCGGCTATCGCGCCCATCCGGGAGGGCATGTCGGGGTGGAACAGCGGGACGTCGGAGCGGAGTTCGGCGACCTCG
This sequence comes from Kitasatospora sp. NPDC056531, assembly GCF_042794375.1. Classification (NCBI taxonomy): domain Bacteria; kingdom Bacillati; phylum Actinomycetota; class Actinomycetes; order Kitasatosporales; family Streptomycetaceae; genus Kitasatospora; species Kitasatospora sp. NPDC056531. The sequence goes on from NZ_JBHTTU010000014.1 coordinate 97,532, forward strand.
GGGGTGGGCACGCCGGTCTGGTCCGGCGCCGGGTCGCAGACCGTGCCGGTGGTGAAGGCGGGCGCCGCGACGGTGCCGCCCGGCCCGACCGCCTCGCGCAGGCTGGCCACCACGGCCTGCGCGCCGCCCTCGACCCGGCCGAGGCTGGAGAGCGAGGAGTGCACGATCAGCGACATGCCCTCGCGGACGCCGACCCGGCGCCAGCCGTCCACGAGTTCGGCGGTGGTGAGTGGGCTGGTGCCCGGTGTGGTCATGGTGTTGCCCCCTGGTGATGGTGCGTCAGGGGGTGACCATAGCGGGCGGCACTGACAATCGGTCGACGGAGGAGGTGCCGCCGGGGGCGGCTGCCGGGCGTTGAGGATTCCCCATGTCTCTCGATATGAAGTATCTTGATGTCGAGATTGATGGTGATCGCGAAACGGGGGACCTGCGCGTGCGGGGGAACGGACTGTTGGCGCAGCTGCGGCGGCCGCCGGGTGGGCGGGACGCGCGGATCATGCTGCTGGCGGAGGGCGTGGACCGGACCGGGACCGGAGTCTGGGCGGCGGCCTCGGTGCTGTACTTCACCTACGTCTGCGGGATGGACGCGGGCCGGCTCGGGCTGCTCCTCGGGGTCGGCGCGGTGGCGGGGATCGCCGGGTCGCCGCTGGCCGGGCGGGCGGCCGAGCGGCTGCCGGTGCGCGGGCTGCTGATCGGCTGCCACCTGTTGCGGCTGGGAACGATGGGCCTGCTGCTGGTGGTCGACCACTACGCCGCGCTGCTGGTGGTCGTCGCCCTGACCTGCCTGGCCGAACGGGGCGCCAAGACCCTGGAGATGCTCTTCGCCACCCGGGTCGCGGGTGATCGGCGCAGCACGTACCAGGCGCTGTTCCGCAGCGTGGCCAACGCCGGGTACGCGGTCGGCGCGGGCGTCGCGGCGATCGGCCTGGCGGTGGGGACCACGACCGCCTACCGCGCGCTGATCGTGGCCAACGCGCTCTCGTACGTCCTGGCCGCGGCGATGATCTGGCGCACCGAGGAGCCGGACGGGCGCGGGCTGGTGACGGCTTCCGCCGAGTCGGTGAACGGAGCGGCTGCCGGACCGACGGTCGGTGGGCCGTCGGCGGGCGAGCCGTCCGCCGTGCCGAGCCCCTGGCGGGACCGCGGCTACCTGCTGTTCGTCCTGCTGGACCTGCCGATGTGTCTGGACGACTCGATCCTCAACGTCGGCCTGCCGCTCTGGCTCATCCACCACACCGACGCCCCGCACGCCGTCGTCCCGGTCTTCCTGACCCTCAACACCGTGCTCGTCGTGCTGCTGCAGATGCGCGTCTCCGCCTGGGCCGAGCGCCCGCGCGGGGCGACCACGGCGGTGGGCTGGTACGGGCTGCTGCTGCTCGCGACCTGCGTGCTGATCGCGCTCTCGACCGGCGGCGGCCCCTGGAGCGCCACGATCGCCCTGCTGGCCGCCGCGGCGCTGGTCACGCTGGCGGAGCTGATGCGCTCGGTCAGCTCCTGGGAGCTGGCGGTCAGCCTGGCGCCGCCGCGCGCCCGGGCCTCGTACCTGGGGGTGGCGGGGATGTCCCAGTCGGTGCAGAAGTCGGTGGGCCCGATGCTGCTGACCGGCGCGGTGATGGTGGCCGGCCCGGTCGGCTGGCTGGCGCTCGGGGCCGCGTCCACCGGCCTCAGCCTGGTCCAGCGCCGGGCGAGCCTGCGACGGCTGGCGGTGGTGGCGGCGCCGGAACGGGCTCCGGTGGGCGTGGGATGACCCGACCCGACGTCCGACGTTCGGCGCCGGGGAGCTGACTTCCGGCCTGGCGACGGGACCGGCGCCTCGTCGTCGGACTGCCGCAGCCGGCCCCTCGGACGGCGGCGGGCGCCGTTCGCGGGGCCGGCGAAGCCGCCGTCGACCTGCTCGGTCGGCTGCCCCCGGTGGGGGTGCGCCGTTGTGGGTGGTGTGCCGGGTCGGGTGTGGGGGAGGTCATCTTCCGGAGCGGGAAGGGCGGTTGGGCGTGATCCGGGCTGAGCCGGCGGCGGTGGCGGCCGCGGAGGGCGGTGGTGACGGCGAGGTGGCCGCCGTCGGCGGCGCGTCCGCGGTGCCCCCGGTGGGCCGGGGTGTCCGCACGCGGGCCGAGTTGACCAGCAGGGATCCGGTGACTGCCGCGGCGCCGGTGAGGGCCGCGAACACCGTGGCGGAGGTGGCGATTCCGGCGGCGTCGCTCAGGTAGCCGGTGAGGATGGGCAGGATGCCGGCGAACAGGTAGCCGCCCGCGCTGAGCGCCGCGTTGGCCTCGGCGAGGCGGGTGGGGGTGACCTCGGTTCCCAGGCGGGAGAAGCCGCCGTACTGGCCCATGCCCTGGCCGATGCCCGCGAGGACCGCCGCGACGGACAGCAGGGCGAGGGAGTGGGTGCGGACGGCGGTGGCGGTGCAGAGCATGGCGATCCCCGTGACGACGCCCGCGATGGTGAGGATGCGCCCGAGCGGCAGCTTCTTGATCGCGAACTGGATGCCGGTGGACGCTCCGAACATCATGAAGCCGATCCCGCCCGTCACCAGGCGGTTGCCGGTGTGCAGGAGCGAGCCGAGCAGGATCGGTCCCAGGGCGAGCAGCAGGGACGTGCCCGTCATGCCGGGGATGTAGGCCATCAGGCTGGTGGCCAGGCCGCGGCGGTTGACGCGGGGGACCGACGGCAGGCGCAGCCATCCCGCGGTGGGCGCCTCCCGGGAGGCGGGCGCGGGTGGCAGGTGGAGGCTGTGGACGACGGCCAGGGCGGTCAGGAGCAGGACGCCTTCGAGGACGAACACGGTCACGGTGGGCGCCGCCCAGTACTGGGAGACGCTGCCGCCGAGCAGGGGGCCGGTCGCCAGGCCGGTGCCGATGGCCACCGACCCGGCGAGGACCGCCTGCGGGCGCCGCTCGGGCCCTCCGACGTGGGCGACCGCCGCCGTCCCGGCCGAGAGCGCCGCGCCGACCGCCACACCGGTGAGCAGTCGCGCGACGATCAGGGTGAGGACGTGAGCGGCCGTCATGAACAGGGCGCAGGAGGTCAGGCCGGCGGCCAGGGCGGGGACCAGGACGCGGCGGGTGCCGTACCGGTCGGCCAGGGCTCCGGTGAAGGGCAGGGCGAGGAGCAGGCCGCCGATGTAGGCCGCGAAGACGACGGTCTCGGTGCCGGTGGAGAAGCCGATGCGTTCCTGCCAGACGCCGAGCAGCGGGGTGGGGATGTTGGACAGCATGAACACGGCGGTGATCGGCCAGGCCGCCGCCCACACCGCCCAGGCCGGCGCCTGCGTTTCGCGGTTCACCTCTGGTCTCCCTGGATGCCCCGGCCTTCAGGCCGGGGAGGAATGGCTCCTTGGCTCGGAGCCGCGAAGCGGCGGAGTGATCTCCGGAGGTACTGACATGAGTCGTTGTCAGCGCCTGTCGGTAGGTTGATCGTGTGCATCTGAGGTGCTCCTATCGCATCTACCCGACGGCTGGTCAGCGCGCTTCGCCGGCCCGGACGTTCGGGTGTGCGCGCGTAGTGTGCAACGACGCGCTCGCGGTACGGAAGGAATCCCGGAAAGCCGGGCGGCCGCACCCCAAGAGCACCGATCTTCAGAAACTGGTGATCACGGCGGCGAAGAAGACCCCGGAGCGGGCGTGGCTCGCCTCGGTGGGTGTGGACCCGCTGATCCAGTCCTTGCGGGATTTGGACACCGCGTACCGGAACTTCTTCGCCTCGGTGTCCGGTAAGCGCGCGGGGCGTCCGGTCGGGCTGCCCCGGTTCAAGTCGAAGAGGGACAACCGGCTGTCGCTGCGGTTCACCCGCAACGGGTTCCGCATCCGGGGCAACGGGAAGCTGAACCTGGCGAAGATCGGGGACGTGCGGGTGAAGTGGTCTCGGGCACTGCCCGCCGATCCGTCGTCCGTGACGATCACGCTGGACCCGTCCGGCCGGTATCACGCGAGCTTCGTCGTGGATGTCGAACCGGACGTGCTGCCCGAGGTCGATGCCGAGGTCGGCATCGACCTCGGGCCGACCACCTACGCCGTCCTCTCCGACGGCAGCGTGATCGACAACCCGCGCTTCCTCCGCAGGGCGGAGAAGAAGCTGAAGGCCGCGCAGCGGGAGCTGTCCCGCAAGGCCAAGGGGTCGAAGAACCGGGCGAAGGCCCGCATCAAGGTTGCCAAGGCCCATGCCAAGGTGGCCGACACCCGCAGGGACTGACTGCACAAACAGACCACCAGGATCATCCGCGAGACCCAAACGGTGTACCTGGAGGACCTGAACGTGCGCGGCCTCGCCCGAGGCCGCGTGGCCAAGTCCGTGCACGACGCCGGATGGTCCACCTTCCGGCGACTGCTGGAGGAGAAGGCAGCCCGGTACGGGCGCCACGTCGGCATCGTGCACCGCGCGTTCCCGTCCTCCCAGCTCTGCTCGGAGTGCGGGCACCGTGACGGGCCCAAGTTGCTCGCGGTCCGCGAGTGGGTCTGCGGGGCGTGTGGTGTGTGGCATGACCGTGACCTCAACGCTGCTCGGAACATCCTGGCCGCCGGGCAGGCGGACAGGCTAAACGCCCTTGGAGGGCCGGTGAGACCCGGCGTGGCGATCCCACGCCAGGCACGGCCCGTCGAACGGGGAACCCGCCTCGGCGACCAGCGGACCACGCGTGACCGTGCCGCAGACGCGGGAGGAATCCCCGTCCACCAGGGCGGGGAGGATGTCAAAGGCCGCGGAGGATCGGGAGCAGTTCCTGCCCGGTCCGCCGCAGCGCGGTGCGGTAGCCGGCCTCCGTCAGTTCGTCGGTGGGAAGGCGCAGGATCAGGTGGCGGGCGCCGTTCCTGATGTACCGGTTGAGCCAGTCGGCGACCTCCTGCGGGGTTCCGCCGAAGATCCCCTGGGTGGTGCGCATGGTGGTGAGGGGGAGGCCGTAGTAGGCGTCGAAGTAGGACCACAGGGTGTCCTCGGCCCGCTGACGGTCGCGGTTGACCGCGACGGAGAGGTAGACGGCGCCGGTGACCGCCTCGGCGGGGCGGCCTGCCTCCTGGCGGGCGGCGTCGACCTGGTCCCAGCCTTCGCCGTACTTCTCGGGGGTGGTGGAGGTAGGCATCCAGCCGTCGAAGCGCCGGCCCGCCCGCCGCAGCATCTTGGGCCCGGAGTGGGCGATCCACAGCGGGGGGCCCTGCGGCTGGTGCGGCAGGGGCAGCAGGGCCGCGTCCTGGAGCCGGTAGTGCTGTCCCTCGTACGAGACGGGCTCGCCGCGGGCGGCCCACAGGGCCTGGCATATCTCGACGGTCTCCCGCATCCGCCCGAAGCGGGTGGTGAAGTCCAGCCCGTAGTTGGCGAATTCGCGTTCCGTCCCGGGGGAGGCGAAGCCGGATCCGATGCCGGCGATGAGCCGGCCGCCGGAGATCCGGTCGAGGCAGGCCAGTTCGTGCGCCAGGTGGACGGGAGGGCGCAGCGGCATGAGGACGGCGGTGCCCAGCTGGAGGCGTTCGGTGGCGGTGGCGGCCGCGGCGAGGGCGAGCAGCGGGTTCATCCGCGAGCGGGCGAGAGGGGATTCGCCGGCCCAGATGGAGTCGAAGCCGGACTCCTCGGCCAGGGCGGCGATGGAGGCGAGGTTGGCGGGGTAGGGGCCCTCGTCGATGACGCATTCGCGTCCGGGGAGGACGATGCCCACCTTGAGGTCGGTCACAGGTCCCACCCCCGAGCGGGGACGAGGCCCTCGATCTCGACGAGGAGGTCGTCGCGGCAGACGGCGACGTTGAGGTACTTCACGTCGACACCAAGACCAAGCTTCTCTTCACAGACCGCGCGTACCGCCGGAATGTCGCCCTCATGTCGTACGTATGCCTTGATCATCCGGAGGTCTTTCAGGTCGTGGCCCGCGTCGATGCCCTGGGTGGCGAGGTTCTCGCGGGAGATCAGGTGGGCGATGTTGTCGAGGGTTTCCCGGGTCTGGGCCCGCACGTCGCCGTGGTGGACGGTCTCGTGGCCGAGGATGGACGCGGTGCCGGAGACGTAGAGCGTGTCGTCCAGGAGGGTGGCCCGGGCGAAGCTCGGCGACTTGGGACCGTACTGGTCGGGGTAGTGGTAGGCGGACGTCTGCCGGCTGTTCTCCATGTGCCGGGGCACTCCTCTTCTCGTCGCCAGCAGGAAGAAGGCGATGCCGCGGCCCTGGGTGCCGATTCCGGTGGCGGCGGGGAGCTGGGCGGTGCTGTCCCCCATGTAGGTGTGGAACGCCTGGGCGCGGCCCCGGACGAAGTCCTGGTAGACCTCCATGCCCTCGGCGTTGGTGCCGACGATGTCGCCGACGAAGTTCCACATCCGGAAGATGTGGCTGTAGTCGAGGTGGTTGACCAGGGCGAAGGCCTTCTCGTAGAGGGCGCGCACCGGGGGTGTGTAGACGTCCTGTTCCGGGAGGAGTCCGGCGACGAAGAGGTGGCGGCCGTCGTGGGCGTAGGCGTTGTCCTCGCGCAGGACCCAGCGCGGCCGGTCCGCCACGGTCCACACCTCGCGGAAGGCGTCGCCACCGGTGACGGCCATCGGAACGGTCAGGTCGGGGTGGCCGTGCTGGAAGCGGCTGAGGCCGGCGGTGTCGCCGTAGGTCACCGTGGCCAGGACGTGGCGCTCCCGTTCCGGGGCGGGTGACTGATCGATCGGGGTGAAACGGGCGCGGATGCTCATGTCGGCGGCGTCCTTCGATGCGGTGGGCGGTGCCGTGGTCGGCGGAGCGGATGGAGCACGAGCCGGCGCGGTCGAAGCCGTTGGTCGTCTGAGGCTTGCGGGCGGTGCGTCCATCGAAGAGATTGCTTGTACGTGCAACAAGACTTGGCCCGTAAATCTTCGAAAAAGCAAACTCTGGGGCGCCAGGATCTTGCATGCGCATGTACTCTTCTGTCAAGCAACACCCTTGCAACGGAGGCACCTATGGCAACTTCATCCCACGCGCCCCTACGCACCTCCGACCAGGCCGCATGGAACCGGGTGCTCGCGCTCCACGCGTACGTGGAGCGTGAACTGGCCCTGGCCCTGCAGCGGCGGCACGGGATCGGACTGTCGGAGTACCGCTCGCTGGAGCACCTGCACCACTCCAAGACGAGCGAACTGCGCATGCAGGACCTGGCCGACAAGGTCGGGCTGGGGCAGTCGTCGGTGACGCGCCTGGTGGGCCGCCTCGAAACGGCGGGCTTCGCCTTCAAGGACCTGTGTCCGTCGGACAAGCGCGGCGTCTACGCGGTCATCACGGACGAGGGGCGCCAGCGCTACCAGGCCGCGCGCGCCACCTACGCGGAGGTCCTGTCGTCCGCGCTGAACACCTTCACCGCCGACCCCGAGCTGGGCCCCACGGTCCAGGCCCTCCGCGCGACCCAGGTCTGATCCGCACCGGCTCGGCCGGCCCGTCCCGACTCCGGCCCCGAACGCACTCCGCGTTCGGGGTTTTTGCTTGGACATGCAACTGCGGTGTCCTGCGTCACACTCACTTCGCCAAGTGCATGCTTGACCAAGCATCCACTTGCCCAGGTACCGTCAACCTCGACACCGCACGATTCGAACAGTCGATCGGTACCTGTTGCCGGCGGCTGAGCCGACCGCGAGGAATCCCGCCGTGCCATCGTCCCTCCTGGCCGAGACCGTCGCCGCCCACGGCGAGGACCGGCCCCACCACATCGCGCTCCACTTCAACGACCAGGCCGTCACCTACGGCCGGCTGAACGACCTGACCCGGAGTCTGCGCGGACACCTGTCGCAGCTGAACCTCCCGGCAGGCAGCACCGTCTGCGTGCCGGCGCACAAGAACCCGCAGACCGTCGCGCTGCTGCTGGCCGTCTTCCACGAGGGCCACATCGCCCTCGCCCCCTCCCCGGACCTGGGCGACGCCGCGCTGGAGCGCCTGGCACACCAGGCGCGGGTCTCCCACCAGCTCACCGCCACCGCCGACGGCGAACTCACCGCGACGCCGGTGCCGGCGGACGAGGGCGAGGCGGAGGGATTCGCGGTGCCGGATCCGGCCCGGACCCGCTTGCTGCTGACCACCTCGGGGTCGACCGGGACACCCAAGATCGTTCCGATCGAGACCGCCGGGTTCGACGTCTTCACCGACTGGGCCGTCGGCGAGTTCGCCCTGACACCCGACGAGACCGCGCTGTCGTACGCACCCCTCAACTTCGACCTCGCCCTGCTCGACGTCTGGACCTTCCTCCGGCTCGGAGCGTGCGTCGTCCTGGTGGAGCAGCAGCGGGCGACCGACGCCGCGCACCTGGCCGCGCTGGCCGCCCGGCACGACGTCACCTTCGTCCAGGGCGTGCCGATGATGTACCGGCTGCTCCTGGAGCCCGGCGGCACCTTCGCCGCCGTGCGTCACGCGATCTTCACCGGCGACCGGATGCCGGCCGACCTGCTGCGACGCGTCGCGCCGGCCTTCCCCCGGGCCGCCTTCCACAACGTGTTCGGCTGCACGGAGACCAACGACTCCTTCATCCACCGCGTCGACCCCACCGCCGTGGACGGCCCGATGCCCATCGGCCGTCCCGTCCGCGGCACCGACGCCCTGGTCGTCAATGCCGAGGGCGAGGTCCTCGCCTCGGCCGGCACCGGCGAACTCCTGGTGTCCACGCCGTTCCAGACCGGCGGCTACCTGCGCCGGGACCTGAACGACGCGGTGTTCACGCACCTGGAGGGCCGGGTCTTCTACCGCACCGGCGACATCGTCACCCGCACCACCGAGGGCCTGTACTTCCTCGAAGGGCGCGCGGACTGGCACGTGAAGGTCCGGGGCGTCCGCACGAACCTGCAGGAGGTGGAGAACGTGATCGCGGCCCACCCGGACGTCGCGGAGGCCGTGGTCGTGCCGCTGCCGGACCCGCAGGCCGGCGTCCGCCTGCACGCCCACGTCACCCACCGCCCGGGCAGCGGCCTCACCGGTCTCCGACTGCGCACCCACCTGGGCCGGCAGCTGCCGCGCCACGCCATCCCGGCCTCGGTGCACCTGACCGCCGCTCCGCTACCCCGCACCTCGACGGGCAAGCCCGACCGAAACCTGATCAAGCAGAACCGCCTGAAGGAGAGCGACGCATGAGCACCACAGCCATCGCCACTGAGGTCCGCGCCTACGTCGTGGCCCAGTTCCTGGCCGGGGAGGACGTCTCGGACCTCACCGGTGACTACGACCTGCTCGACTCCGGAGTCATCGACAGTCTCGGCCTGGTGAAGATGCTCGGGCACCTCACCTCGGCCTATCAGATCCCCGTCGACGACATCGACTTCGGCCCGGACGACTTCCGAACCCTCGACGCCATCGTCGCCATGATCGCGGAGCACCGTCCGGCCGCGGCCGTCTGACCGACCGCTCCGCCCGGTCCGGCCGACCGCGCGGCGTCCCGTCCGACGACTGCGCCGTCCCGCCCGACCGACCGCACCGAACCGCCGTACAACCCGACCCCGAAGGAGAACCAGAGAGATGTTCACCCGCAGCCTCGATGACGTCGCCCCTGTCGAGTGGGGCAACGGCCTGAGCTACCGACTCCTGACCAAGCGCGACGGCATGGGCTTCGCCGTCGCGGACACCCTCGTGCGCAAGGGCACTTCGAGCGCCCTGCAGTACCGCCACCACCTGGAGGCCTGCTACTGCATCGGCGGCTCCGGCGAGGTCGTGGAGAAGGACGGCACCCGCCACAAGATCGTCCCCGGCACCATCTACGTCCTCAACGAGCATGACCCGCACTACCTGGTGGCCTCCGCCGACGAGGACCTCCACCTGGTGTCGATCTTCAACCCGCCGATCAACGGCGACGAGAAGCACACCCTGTCCGAGGACGGGTTCTCCCAGTACTGAGCCGCCCCACCGGCCGCCAGCCCACCAGTCCCGGGGGGGGCCCCCCCCCCCCCCCTGGTTTGGCTCTGGTGAGGGTCACCGCCTGGAAGCGTGGGAGTGGCCACACCCGCAAGCAATACGAACCCCCATAACC
>NZ_JBHTTU010000014.1:107473-126154 GCF_042794375.1 Kitasatospora sp. NPDC056531
GCTCACCGGCGGGCTTCGGGCCGGGGCCGGGCCGTGTCGGGCCGCGTGAGCGTGCGAGCCCGTGGCCGTCCGTCCGGGCCGTGGAACGTCGCCACGGCCTCACCTCGATCCACTGTTGCCCCGATCCACACTCGCCTTGAAAGGGACCCAGGATCTCCCGTGACCGATGACCTCTTTCACCTCACCGCCCCGTGGGCCGAGCAGCTCAACGCCGGTACCCGGGAGCTGGACGCGGCGGGCGTCTTCCCCCACGACAAGTGGAAGACCCTCCAGGAGACCGGCCTGCTGCGCCTCCCGTTCGCGCCGGAGTTCGGCGGCGCCGGCCACAGCCTCACCGAGACCATGCGCGCCCTGGAGGGGCTGGGCCGCACCTCCCGCGACGCCGGCCTCTCCTTTTCCGCCTCGACGCAGATCGTGTCCGTGGGCACGCCCCTGCAGCGGTTCGGCAGCCGGGAACTGAAGGAGAGGCACCTGCCGGGGATCATGTCCGGTGAGACCATCACCGCGCACGCGATCACCGAGCAGTCCGGTGGGTCGGACGCGATGAACCTGGCGACCGTCGCCCGCCGCGACGGCGACCACTACGTGGTCAGCGGCGACAAGATGTTCATCACCAACGCCCCGGTCGCCGACCTGTTCCTGCTGTACGTCCGCACCGGGAAGCCGGGCCCCTTCGGCCTCACCACCCTGCTCGTCGAGGCCGGCAGCCCCGGCCTGACCGTGGGCCCCGCGATGGACAAGATCGGTCTGCGCACCAGCCCGATCGGCACGCTCGCCTTCGACGAGCTGCGCGTTCCGGTCAGCCAGCGCGTCGGGCAGGAGGGCGCCGGCTTCCGGGTCCTGGACTACGTGATGAAGCGCGAGGTCCTCTTCGGCTTCTCCATCACCCTGGGCGAGATGACCCGGCGCCTGGAGGAGACCATCGCCTTCGCCAAGGAGCGCCGCCAGTTCGGCCAGCCCATCAGCTCCTACCAGGGCATCTCCCACAAGATCGCGGACATGAAGATCCGGGTGGAGACGGCCCGCAAGTGGCTCACCGACACCGGCGCCAAGGTCGAACGCAACGAGGACGCCTCGCTCGACCTCGCGGCCACCAAGACCGTCGTGTCGGAGGCCAACGTGCAGACCGCACTGGACGCGGTGCAGATCCACGGCGGCCGCGGCGTGCTCACCGAGCACGGCATCGAGCGCGACCTGCGCAATTCGATCGCCGGAACGATCTACTCCGGAACCTCCGAGATCCAGCGCAACCGCATCGCCATGCTCCTCGGACTCTGAGCGACAGGAATCCCGACATGACCGACCAGCTGGACCACCTCACGCGCCCCACCGAATTCCTCGACTACGAGACCGACGAGGTGCAGGCCTTCATCGACCACGCCGTCAAGGACCGCTCCGCGGACCGGCGGACCACCGCGATCGAGCTGTACTACGCGGTGCGCGACGGCGTCGACTACGAGGTCTACGGCGCCCCGCTGTCCCGGGAGGGCCTCAAGGCCTCGCACACCGCCACCACCAAGTCCGGCTTCTGCCTGCACAAGTCCGCGCTGTACGCGGCCGCCGTGCGCGCCCTGGGCGTCCCCTCCCGCCTGGTGTACGGCGACGTGCGCAACCACCTCGCCTCGCCCCGCCTCCTGGAGCACATCGGCGGCGACGTGTTCTTCCACGGGCTCACCCAGGTCCACCTGGACGGCAAGTGGGTCAAGGCCACGCCGGTGTTCAACAAGCTGCTCTGCAAGCTGTACGGCATGCAGGCCCTGGAGTTCGACGGGCTCAACGACAGCCTCTACCACCCCCACGAGGGGGGCGGCGCCATGGAGTTCCTCACCGACCACGGCTCCTTCGACGACGTCCCCTACGACTTCGTCCTCGAAGCGATGCGCCGCAAGCACCCCAGGTTCCTCGACGCCGGCGGCACCGGCACCGTCCGAGGCGGCCGCCTGGCCGACGAATCCGCGCTCACCCGGTAGGAGAACCCGATGACCAGTACGCCCTCGCCCGTCGACGGATGGGACGCCTCGACCCGCATCGGCGTCGTCGTGCCGCACGCCGACGTGGGCCCGGAGGCCGAACTGCAGGCCGTCGCCCCCGCCTCCGTGTCCATCCACGGCTCGCGCATCCACTTCGCCGCCATGCGCCCGGGCGGTGAGATGGACGAGAAGATCCCGCACGACCCGATCCTGGCCTTCGTCCAGGCCCCGTACCTGGACAACGCCGTGGAGCTGCTCGCGGCCTCCCCGCTGCACGCGCTGACCCTCGGCTTCACCTCCTCCAGTTACGCCCTGAAGGCGCAGGGAGAGCGGGAGTTGTACGAGCGGCTGCTGCCCGTCACCCGGGGGCTGCCGATCACCGGCACGACCAGGGCCGCGCGCGCCGCGTTCGACGCGCTGGGCGCCCGCCGGATCGCGGTGGTCAACCCGCCGTGGTTCGACGACACCCTCTCGGGCCAGGGAGCCGACTACTTCGGTGAGTTCGGCTACGACGTCGTCCACCACGGCCCCTGCGGCCTGCCCTCCAACCAGAAGGCCATCACGCCCGAGAACCTGTCGGCGTGGATCCGCACCACGGTGGCCGCCCACCGGCCGGAGGCCGTCCTCGTCGCCGGCAACGGCATCCGGGCGGTCGGCACCATCAAGGCCCTGGAGGACGAGCTCGGCTTCAACGTCGTCACCGCGAACCAGGTGATCCTCTGGCACGCCCTCCACCTCGCCGGTGCCGCGGCCACCGCCCGTGGCATCACCGACTACGGACACCTGTTCGCCACGACCCCGAAGGACGACCATTCGTGACCCTGCTGGACGCACACGGCTACGAGGCCGTCTTCGGGACCCCGGAGGGCGACACCTACCGCATCCCGCTGATCTGCTGGCGGGAGGACGGCGACCACATGTACGGCATGGTCCTGGTCAAGGGCCATCTGCGGCGGACGGACCAGCTGCGGAACTTCCTCCAGTACGACTGCCGGCGCAGTGCCTGTCGGCACGAGGCCCCGCCCGCCTTCGACGCTCCGGCGGTGGCCGACCGGCCGGACGGCACGCACCTGCCGGCCCTGAGGTGACGCCCGCGCGCTCGTAAAGGAGCAGGCAAGAGCAGGTCGTCAAGCCCCCTTGTGAAGTCCCCACGCTCATAACGGGATCCGGCGGCTCCCTCCCTTTCTCCCGGCGGCCGGTATTCAACTCGCCCACCCCTATTCGGAATCCGTTCGACGGGTATTCGCCGCCGGTCCGAATGGAAGACCTCGCCATGTGTCGGGGCGCCGCGCACCCGGCGCTCCGGCGGGTGGGTCGGATCCACCGCACCCCGGGGCGGGGCGAGGTGACGTCGCGCGCGACCAGTCCGGACGCGAACAACGTTCCTCGCCCCGGTCGGTGCGGTTCGGCACGACCCGGCCCCGCGCCCCGTGGGCCCACGTGTCCCGGTCCTCCGGCGCCCGACCGCGCGGTCGGACTCCAACGCGAGCGGAGGCGGACACACCCCGTGCCGGCCGTGCGGACGGGGATCCGACTACGCGTCAGGTCGCCGGGGGCCGGGGTATGCTTGCCGCGTCGTCGCGGGGCAGGTACACGAACCAGTCGGAGGGGCTATGCAACTCACCAGAAGTCCCCAGGACGCCCGGCGGTCCGCCACCGCACCCGTCACGCGGTACCGGAGCGCGCCGCTGTGCTGAGGCAGGCGCGCGCGGAGCAGACCCGAGCGGCCCTGATCGACGCCGCGGCCGCGCAGTTCGCCCGGCACGGTTACACCGGCGCCACTCTGGCGCGCATCAGCCAGTCCGCCGGCGTCACCTCGGGGGCGTTGACCTTCCACTTCCTGACCAAGGAGGAGCTGGCGCTCGCGGTCGTCGAGGCGGGTGCGTCCGCGGTCCGTTCGGCGCTGCACGAGGTGCAGCAGCTCACGACGCCGGGGCTGACCGCGGTCAGCCGGCTCACCCAGTCACTGGCCGCCTTCCTGAACCAGGACGTCCGGGCCCATGCGGCCATGCGACTCGCGTACGAGTGCCCCGGTTCCCAGCCCACTTGGGAGGAGGCCTGGCGTCCCACTCTGTTGCACGCCCTCGATCTGGCCCGGGCCGGCGGCACCACCGACGCGGAGCTCGCCGACATCGAGTTGCTGGTCGCTTACCTGCTCGCCGGAGCCGAGGCGCGGCTGCGCTCCGGCCACCCGGTGCGGGCCGTGGAGCACGAGCTCGGCCAGCTGTGGCGGCGGGCCGCCGCGGGCCTCAGCACCCGACCGGACCACGAGCCCGATGCCCGCGAGCCCGATGCCCGCGAGCCCGATCCCCGCGAGCACGACCGGATGCCCGCGCCGCCCCTCTCGCACGGCGAATCCCGGGAGGGGACCGAGCGGAACGACGGGTGATCGAACGGCGCTCCGGTCGTCCGGCCGGGACGTGTCCCGGCGTGTGACCTTCGACGTCGTCCCGCGCGCTCACGTGCACCCGGCCCGTGCGCGAAATCGAGCTCGACGACCACCGCTCGCGGGCGTTCCACGGAGGCCGCGTCGGAATCGGAACTCCGTGACATCACCCGTCGCGCGGCCCGGCCGCTCCCGTCCCCGGATCCGACCCGGCGGGTTCACGCCATGGTTCGTGGGGAGTTGGCGAAGTGGCGGCAGGAATCCCTTTCCCCCAGAAAAAAATAGTGCTCATTCTTTACTGTGGGTGCGTCTGCGTGAAAGCCCGCAGCCGCAACACGGGAGGGGAAACTATGAGGGGATGGGACTCCGTCGCCCTGTTCACTGACCAGCTCTTCGGACACTTGCGCCGGGCCGACCAGCGCAGGTGGGCCCACGCATATGTACAAGGCCTCCTCAGCACGCCCGGCAAGAAGTCCATCCGCCGACTCGCGGCCGTGGCGAGCGACTCCCCGACGGCATCGCAGGCTCTGCACCAGTTCATCAACGAGAGTCCCTGGGAGTGGGAGCCGGTGTGCGACCAGTTGCGCCAGTGGGCCGAGGGCCGGGTCCGGCCCCGGGCGTGGACGGCCGCCCCGGTCGTCCTGCCCAAGCGCGGTGAGAAATCGTGCGGAGTGCACCGCCGATTCATCCCACACACCGGACGAACCGTCAACTGCCAGGTGGGAGCGGCGGTCTTCATGTCGACCGACGCGGGCGAGTTCCCCGTCGGCTGGTGCCTGTTCCTGCCCGAGCCGTGGGCCCAGGGCCCCCTGCGCGAGCGGGCCCGTGTCCCACAGACGGCCACGGCCTCGACCGAGAGCCAACTCCTCTACGTGCTCGACGCGATGGTGCAGCGTTCGCAGTACGAACCCGTCCCGGTCGTCGTCGACCTCGACGGCTACATGGACTCGCGCCGGCTCCTCGACGGATTGATCAAGCGCCGGCTGGACTTCGTCGTGGCGATCCCCGACGGCTTCCCGCTCGCCCCGCTCGAACCCCACGCCTCCGGCACCCGCCGGCCGGTGACCGCGGCCGCCCGGGTGCTGAGCGACCGGAGCGCGGAGGTCCGTCCCGGCAGCGCGAGACCGGGACGGGAGCCCGTTCGTGACGGTCTGGTCCAGATCCCCGGCGCTGTGGCGCCCGACCAACGGCCCCAGCCGTTCCGCCTGTTCGCCCAGCCCGACGGGCACCCGGCAGGGCCGGGACAACTGTGGATCACCAACATGGCGTACCGGCCGGTCGACGAGCTCCTGGAGTACGCGGAGCGGCACCCGGCGACCGGTGAGACCGTCGACCTGCTCCAACGGTGCTTCGGTCTGCGGGACTTCGAGGGCCGCTCGTTTCCGGGCTGGCACCACCACATGGCACTGGTCTCGGCCGCCTTCACCTACAGCCGCCTGGCGGCCGACCCCGACCGGCAGGCCGCCCGTCCCGGCCTCGGCGCGGGAGGCGACGGCCGGGCCAGGCCGCCGCTCGGGCCCTGCTCACTGTGGGCGCAGGAGGGGGCCCTGAGCTATCCCGTCGCGGTCTGAGGCTGTCGTCCGGCCCCGCGGTGGTGGGCCCCGCGGCGGTGGGCCGCGCTGGTCGGTCGGTCGGTCCGGCGCTCGCGTGCCGGACCGTCACCCCGCACCCCCGGTGACCAGGCATCGGCAATGTCCTGAGCAGTACCGATTGACAGCAAGATGTATGTTCATGCAAGCTCTATCTGCCCGCCCAAGTCTCTTGCGGGCTCAAAGAACATGTACATACAAGCAACCACTGGGGACTCCATGCCTGATGTCACGGCGCCCACTGCCCACACCCCGGCCGCGGTCTGAGCGGGGGAGCAGCGTTGCGTTATTCCGAGCTTTCAGAGAGCGAGCTGGCCGAGTACGCCCGTGAGGCGGTCCGGATCAGCCGCGAGCACGTCGCCAAGGGCGGCATCCCGTTCTCCGGCGTGGTGGTCAACCGCGGCCGGATCCTCGGCACCGGCGTCAACCGGGTGCGCGAGGACAACGACCCCACCGCGCACGCCGAGGTGACCGCACTGCGCGAGGCCGCCGCCAAGTACGGACTGCACGCCACGGCCGGGGCCACCCTGATCGCCTCCGGCGAGCCGTGCGCCCTGTGTTACATGGCCTCGCTGTACTTCAACGTCACCCACATCGTCAACGTGGTCGACCGCAAGACGGCCGCGCGGTACGGCTTCGACTACACCAACTCGTACTCGATCTTCGCCGAGGATCCGGAGGCCTGGCCGGTCAAGGTGACCTGGCTGCAGATCCCGGAGGGCACGAAGCCGTTCGAGGAGTTCCTCGCGATGGAACAGGGGCGGTCATGACCGAGACGGCAACCGGCAGAATCGGTGTCAGGGTCTGGTCGGACTACGTCTGTCCGTTCTGCATGCTCGCCGAGGGCCCGCTGCACGAGGCCACCCGCGACCTCGACGTCGAGATCGAGTGGATGCCGTTCGAACTGCGGCCCCACCCCACCCCGACGCTGCGCCCGGAGGACCCGTACCTGCCGGCGATCTGGGAGCGCGCGGTCTACCCGATGGCCCGACGGATGGGCGTCGACATCACCCTGCCCACGGTCTCCCCCCAGCCCTACACCCGGCTGGCCTTCGAGGGCTACCAGTACGCGGCCGAGCACGGCAGGGCCGCGGAGTACACCCCGCGCGTCCTGCGGGCCTTCTTCCAGGAGAACCGGGACATCGGCCGGACGGAGGTCCTCGCCGACATTGCGTCCGAACTCGGCCTGGACGCCGCCGACTTCACTGCGGCGCTGACCGCCGGCACCTACACCGCGGCCCACCAGGACGCGCTGCGGACCGCCGAGGCCTTCCGCATCTCCGTCGCTCCCACGATCATCATCGACGGGCGCCACCGCATCGAAGGCGTCCCCACCGTGGCCCAGATCCGCAAGGCCGTGCTCGACGCCCAGGTCGAACAGACGGCCGCCGGAGATGCTCCCGCCTGCGGAATCGACGGGTGCTGACCTGACCCGAGGGTCGGGCTTCCACACCGACCGGCCGACGGAACGGCACTGACGCCGTTCGACCCGGCCGTGCCACAACCGCGGGCGACGCCGGAGCGCGCCCGCCCGGCCGTGCCGACTGACCCCGAGTCGGACGGCCCCCACCCCCTTCACCGCCGGACGACGTCCCGGCGGAGCAGCGCTTCGTCGTTCCCGAACCCGTTCCGCCGGTACGGCGGACTGCGGGACGGCGGACCGTCCCCCGTGCAACGCCGACCTTCAACGGCCGACCTCCAACGAACGAAAGGACCTCCCGTGCAGTGGTTCTACCTCGCGATCGCGGACATCTTCGAGATCGCCGTCGCCATCGCGGCCGGTAAGGCCGAAGGCTTCAAGAACCGTCCGTGGACAGCCGCGACCCTGATCACCGGCGCCCTCGGCACCTACTTCCTCAGCAAGGCGCTCCTCACCTTCGACGTGGGCGTCGGCTACGCCATCTGGACCTCCGTCGCCGGTATCGGCATCACCCTCCTCGGAGCACTGCTCTTCGGCCAGCGCCTGAACTGGCGCAAGGCCGTCGGCATCGCCGTCATCATCGCCGGCGTCGTCGGCCTCCAGCTCAGCGGCGCCGCCTGAGAATCCCGCCCCCACCCGACCCACCTCCTCGAAAGGACTCGCGCACATGTCCAACACCGGGCGTACCTCAGCCAATTCCTGGATCATGCTCCTCCTCGCCGGCGGCTTCGAAGTCGGCTACGCGCTCTCCGTCGGTGGCAGCCACGGCTTCACCCGCCTGACGTGGTCACTGGTCGCCGTCGTCTTCTTCCTGTTGACGCTCTGGGCACTGAGCGCCGCGCTGCGCACCATCGACGTCAGCATCGGCTACGCCGTCTGGGCGGGAATCGGGTCAGTCGGCGCGGCACTGCTGGGCCCCGTCATCTTCGACGAGACCCTCACCGCGGTCCAGGCCGTGTGGCTGGCCGTCATCATCGCCGGAGTCGTCTGGCTCAAGCTCGCCGACCGGCCGGCGAAGACCGCGGAGGCCGCGGCCGTGCTGCGGGAGGCCCAGACCGTGGACGTCTGACGGGTGTCGCCCCGCTGCGGGAAGCCCCTGCCGTGCCGGTCCTGAGGCGCACCGATCGGGCTGGGCCTCGATCGGGCCGTCTCGGCCGGGCAGGGTCTCGGTCGGGTGGCCGCGAGGCGGCCGGGGCATCACAGCAGGGCCTCTCGGTGGCCCGGCGGGTTTCGAAGCCCGCCCGGGAAACCTGGAGGCCCTGCCCTGTGCCGTGGGGAGTCGAAAGCCTCGAAGCCCGGGTCGGGCCCGTCCGCGAGTGGTGCGGACGGGCGCCTCTCGGGCACGCGGCGCCGTCCTACGCGGTTGGACCGTCCTGCGCGCTGGACCGCGCTCCGGCCGGGGCGCCGTCCGGTACGGCTCAGGCGAGTTCGGCGGTGACGAGGTGGTAGTCGAGGAGGCCGTCGCGCCAGGCGGTGAGGAAGTGGCGGGTCCAGTGGCCGGGTGGGACGGTCTCGGCGAGGTAGCGGTCGAGGCCCGGCCAGACGTCCGGACCGATGGACTCGGTGGTGACGGTGGTGAAGCCGGCCTCCGTCAGGTCGGTGATGAAGTCGTCGAGGGGGTGGGCGACGTCCAGGCCGTCGGCGAAGCTGGCGAGCAGGATCTTGAGGCGCTCGGCGACGTCGGCTCCCGGGGCGGTGAAGAAGGTGGTGACCACCAGTCGGCCGCCGGGGCGCAGGACGCGGGCGGCCTCGGCGGCGAAGCTCGGGAGCTCGCGGAAGTGCTGGGCGGCCTCGACGGAGTAGACGCCGTCCAAGAAGGCGTCGGGGAACGGGAGTTCGTCGGCCGAACCGATGGTGTAGGCGAGCCGGTCGGGGTAGGTGGCCTGGGCCTTGGCGTTGACGGCGCGGGCGCGCTCGATCTGGTCCGGATGGATGTCCACACCCGTCACCGTCGCGAAGCGGAACTCCCGTAGCGCCAGCGCCGCGCCGAGCCCGCGTCCGCAGCCGACCTCCGCCAGCCGCAGTTGCTCGCGTGGATCGGGGAAGGCGCGCAGCACCCGCCGGTAGAGCTGCTCCTGGCTGTGCACCCGGTCATCGGGGGTGGGGGCGGTGAGGTCGATGCCTCGCCAGTCGCCGAAGTTGATGAAGCCGCCGGCGAAGGTGGCAGCTTGGGACAGATCGTCGGTGCCGTACGTCCGGCGTACCGTCGGGGGGATGTGGTTGTGGTCCATGGGCCGCTGGGTCTCCTGCTCGATGGGCGCCCGGCCGTCGGGCGCGCCGAGGTACGTACCCAAACCTGTGGCCGTGCGAACACGCTACGTGACGGTCGGAGTTCGGGGATCGGAGTCGGTGGTTCGGTGGTCGGCCGCGCGGTCGGTGGTCGGCCGGGTGGTCGATTCGCTACAGTCCGCCTGGATTCCACGGTGATCACGGCGATCACCGACGAACAGGAGGGGCGACTGATGAGCACCGACAACCGACCCGTACCGGCGCTGACCGGGGGCGAGCGCGAGATGCTGCGCGGCTTCCTGGACTTCCACCGGGCGACCCTCGCCATGAAGTGCGAGGGCCTCACCGACGAACAGCTGCGGCAGCGGTCCAGCCCGCCGTCCACGCTGAGCCTGCTCGGGCTGGTCCGCCACCTGGCCGAGGTCGAGCGGACCTGGTTCCGCAAGGTGATCAACGGCGAGGACATCCCGCTGGTCTGGTCCGAGGACGGCGACTACCAGGCGGCCTACGACGCCACCGATGCCACCCGTGCCGAGGCCTTCGCCGCCTGGCAGACCGAGGTCGAGCACTCCCGCCGCATCGAACTCGCCGCCCCCTCCCTCGACGTCACCGGCTACCAGCCCCGCTGGGAGGCCGAGGTGTCGCTGCGCCTGGTCATGCTCCACCTCATCCACGAGTACGCCCGCCACAACGGGCACGCCGACTTCCTGCGCGAGGCCATCGACGGCGTGGTCGGCGCGTAGCCGCCGGCCCGTCCTACCAGCCGAGGAGGTGGGTGCGGGTGGTGAGGGCGGTGAGGAGGGATTTGGCGGTGGTTTCGGGGGTGAGGTCGGAGGTGTCGAGGGTGTGGCGGGCGGTGGGGGCGTCGGGGGCGGGCGGGGTGGTGGTGAGGATGACGTAGTGGAGGGCGGCGCCGGTGGTGCGGCTCTCGCGGCGGAAGGTGGCGAGGGTGGGCGGGGTTGCCGGGCACTCGACGATGACCTGGT
This sequence comes from Kitasatospora sp. NPDC056531, assembly GCF_042794375.1. NCBI lineage: Bacteria > Bacillati > Actinomycetota > Actinomycetes > Kitasatosporales > Streptomycetaceae > Kitasatospora > Kitasatospora sp. NPDC056531. The sequence goes on from NZ_JBHTTU010000014.1 coordinate 118,054, forward strand.
AGCCGCCGGTGGCGTAGGCGAAGGCGGCCTGGGCGGCGGCCGCGAGGGCGGTGGTGTTCTGGCGTGCGGCCTCGGGGAGGTGGGGCGGGATCCGGCCGTTTCGGATGACCCGCAGGAAGTCGTCCGTCCGCAGGTGGACGCTCGGGTGCAGCTGCTGTGCGAGCAGCCCCGCGACCGGGCTGTCCCCGGCCCCGGTCGGGTCGACGAGGACCAGGACACCCCCGGCGCCCCGGCCGCCCCCGAGCTCCGGCCCACCTACGGTCGTACGGTTCACAGCTGCTGATCCCTTCGCGGGCCGGGGACGGACGGGTAGCCGGGGCGAGGCGGTCGGAGTGCGAAGACGCCGGTCGGCCCGGATGCGGACAGCCGAGCGCCTCGTCCCTACGACTGATGCGTTTCGGGGATCAACCTAGTCCAAACGGGTGCCCCGAGTCGTCCCCCCTCCCGGTCCGCGCGCGGGTCGCCCGGGGCGGTCAGCGCTCGTCGACCCGCAGCACGATCGGGTTGGTGAGGGCCGCCATCGGACCCCAGGGCAGGTCCTCGCCCATCGAATTGCCCTTGCCGGGGGTGCCGTCCGCCTTCGGGTGGCGCACCTCGGCGCGGACGTAGGCGGCCAGCGAGGCGGTGGTGCGCCAGACCACGGTGCCGGAGCCGTCGGCGGGCAGCGACTCCTGGTGCATCTGCCCCTCGTCGGTGAGGAAGCGGACCGTACCACCGGGCACCCCGGAGACGGTGAGCCGGACGTCCAGCGGGGCGTCGGCCGGGACGGTCAGCTCCTCGCCGATGCCGGCCCGGCGGCCGTTCCCGGTGACGGTGAAGTCCAGCCGGACGGTGACGGACTCGGCGAGCCAGCTGCGCCCGGCGCGCAGGCCGTCGAGGACGGCGTCCCGGGTGAGGTCCTCGGCGAGGACGACGTTGTGCGGGAGGCCGATCACCTGGGGGGCGCTGTGCGCGTCGCTGTTGCCCATCGCGGGCAGCCAGGAGCGGCCGCCGCGCAGGGCGACGGCGAGCCGGGAGTCCCAGGTGTCCACGGCCGACTCGTCGTCGTACGTCCAGGGCCCGTTCCACACCTCGACGGCGTCGGCCTGCTCGTAGCCGAACTTCCACTGGCAGGCGACGTACGGGCAGTACGGGTGCGCGGGCACCACCAGGCCGCCGGAGCGGTGGACCTGGCGGACGAAGCGTGGGTACTCCTCGTCGCGGGAGCGGTAGCGCCAGTCGACGAACCGGCCGGCCTCCAGGCCGAGGGCCAGCCAGTGGCCGTTGCGGGTGGTGATCTCCTCGCCCGGCAGGATCAGCAGGTCCGGGCCGGCCAGCGGGCCCCAAACGGCGTGCGAGGAGCTGGTGTTGTGGTCGGTGGAGACGATGAAGTCCAGGCCGGCCGCGCGGGCCCCGGCCGCCACCTCCTCGGGTAGGCGCCGCCCGTCGGAGTGGACGGTGTGCAGGTGGCAGTCGCCCCGGTACCAGTCGCGGCCGCGGCCGCGGGCCCGCTCGGGCGGGTAGTGCGGGGTGAACTCCGCTCCGGGTGCGCCGAATCGGAGGGTGACCTGGACGTGGTAGTCCAGGCCTTGGGGGGCCACCTGGTACGGGCCAAGCGCGATGTGCCAGGTGCCCGGGTTCACCGGGCCGGGGAGGTAGCCGGGGGTGGCGGTGTCGCGGGCGATCGCGAACTCCGTGCGGAAGCCGCCGGACCAGCCGCGGAAGCCGTCCCCGCCGAGGTCGGTGCCGCGCTCGTCGAAGATGCCGATGTCGCAGGAGTTGCCGGGGGTGCCGGCCGGGACCTGCGGCTTGTCGTAGCTGTAGGAGACGGCGATCTCGCGGACGCCGTCGGGGACTTCGACCGGGAGGTAGACGAAGTCGGGGGAGCCGGTGGGGAGGTGGCCGGTGAGGGTGAGGGTCTGGTCGGCCTGGTTCGGGGCTGCGGCCGCCGGGCCGGTGGCGGCGGCGAGGCCGAGGGCGGTGGCGGCGCCGGTGGCGAGGCCGGTGCGGAGCAGGTCTCGGCGGGCGGGGTGAGCGGGGCGTGCTGCGGGTTCCTCGTGTTCTTCGTGGCCGTCGTGGCGCGGGGCGGCGGGGTCGGCGGGCATCGGGGCCTCCGGACTGGGGCGGGCGGGTCCGTTGGTTCGCCTACCCCGGGGGGTGAACCGGGGATGAGGCGGGGCCCACCGGGGTGGGGCGGGTCGGTGAAGGGGATCCGGGCGGAGGCGGGGGAGAGTTGTGGGAGTGGCGATTGCTCGGTTCATGGTCGTGAGATCAGTTGGTGTGGCAGGTGGCGATGGGTCGGGAGGCCGGTGTGGCACTGAGTCGGCGGGCGCTGCTGGCGGCGGTGGTGGCCGGCGGCGCGCTGACGGGGTGCCGGACCAGGCCGGCGGCTGAGGGGCCGGCCTCGCCGTCGGCCTCGGTGTCGGCCTTGGCCTCGCCGACAGTCTCCGCTGCGGGCACGCCGTCCGCGACGCCGGGCGTCGCGCCGTTCGGGACGCCGCGAGCGACCCCGTCCGCCGTTCCCCCGGAGGCGTCCCGGGAGCCGACCCGGGCGGAGGTGGTTCGGCGGTACGGCGGCACGGTCCCGCGCGACTGGGGCCTGGAGGTCGCCGGGGTGATCACCGAGCTGCCCGAGGGTGAGTCGGCGATGGCGCTGACCTTCGACGCTTGTGGCGGCCCCGGCGGGAACGGCTACGACGCCGCCCTGATCGACTTCCTGCGCGGGTGCGGCGTCCCGGCCACGCTCTTCCTGAACGCCCGCTGGATCGACGCCAACCCGGACGTGTTCGAGCAGCTCGCCGCCGATCCGCTGTTCGAGATCGGCAACCACGGTACCCTCCACCGTCCGCTTTCGGTGACCGGCCGGTCCGCCTACGGCATCGCCGGGACGGGTGACGTCGGCGAGGTGTGCGACGAGGTGACGGGCAACGCCCACAAGCTGACCGAGTTGCTCGGGCGCCCGCCCCGGTTCTTCCGGTCCGGCACCGCGCACTACGACGACGTCGCCACCCGGGTGGTCGCCGACCTGGGTGAACGCGTCGCGGGTTTCACCGTGAACGGGGACGGCGGGGCCACGCTCGGCGCCGCCGAGGTGCGGGGGGAGGTGGCGGCGGCCCCGCCCGGGGCGATCGTCATCGGGCACATGAACCACCCGGGCGGCGGCACCGCCCCCGGGGTGGCGGCGGCGGTGCCGGGGCTGCTGGGGGCGGGGCGCCGGTTCGTCCGGCTGTCCGACGTGATGTGAGGCCGCCGGATGCGATGAGAGGCCACCGGACGGGACGCGAGGCTGCCGGACGGGGAGAGCCGGCCGGAGGCGCGGTGGTCGGGGGCGCGGTGGCCGGGAGGGCTACGCCAGGCGGAGGCCGTCCGGGTGCTCCTCCTCGATGATCCGGACCAGCCAGTCGAAGACCGTCGGTCCCTCGCCTGCCCGGGCGGCGGCCAGCTCGGCGGAGACGTGCTCGCGGTTGGCGGGGTGGCAGCGGGTGAGCCGCAGCTCCAGCTGACGGACCGTCTCCGGGTAGCCGAGGTTGCGGCGGGAGACCTCGTGGTCGCGCCACTCGATGGCGTAGTCGCCGTCCTCGGGCGTGCCGAAGCCGCCGCGCAGGCAGTCGGCGAAGGCGTCGAGGTTGCGGCCGAAGTAGCCGTCCACGCCCATCTCCTGCCCGACCACGTCCCAGAAGTCGTCCAGGTTGCGGATCCTGCTGCCGTCGATCACGTAGGTCACCGTCACGCGGTCGAGGATATGCCCGGGGGACGAACGGACCGGCGACGGGCGGTTACGGCTCGACGGCGATCGCGGTGGCGAGCAGCCCGTCGCGCACCGCCCAGCGGCCGGCGAAGCCCTCGATCCGGCGGCCGCCGACCACCGGGCCGGGGACCAGCAGCCGGGCGGAGAAGGTGCCGTCGGGGGAGAGGTCGAGCTCGGCCTCGTGGAAGTCCAGCCAGAGCCCGGTCAACGGGAACCAGGCCTTGTAGACCGACTCCTTGGCGCTGAACAGGATCCGGTCCCACGGGGTGTCCGGGTGCTCGGCGGCGAGCTTGGCCAGCCGCTGCTGTTCGACGGGCAGGGCGACGGCATCGAGCACGCCCTCCGGGAGCGGCAGCGCGGGCTCGGCGTCGATGCCGACGGAGGCGAGGGCGTCGGCCCGGGCCACGGCGGCCGCGCGGAAGCCGTCGCAGTGGGTGAGGCTGCCGATCACCTCGTCCGGCCAGCTCGGGGCTCCGCGCAGACCGGGGACGAGCGGGCGGTACCGGACGCCCAGGCGGGCCAGGGCGGCGCGGGCGCAGTGGCGGACGGTGGTGAACTCGCGTCGGCGCTTGTCGACGGCCTTGGCGATCACCGCCTCCTCGGCGGGCTCCAGCCGGGCCTCCGGCGGGTCGTCGTAGGCCACCTCGGTCACCACGACGTCCGGCAGCAGGTCCCCGATCACGTGTTCCCCCCTCAGTCGGCCGCACGGACGGGTGCCGCGCGGGACGAGCGTAACCCGGGCGGGCGGCTCCGGTGGGGTGATCCCGTCGATCTTCACCGACCGGGGGCCGCCTTCCCCCGCGCGGCGCCCGGTCGACCGTCCGGTGACCTACCGTCAGGGCTACTGCCCGAGCAGCCGGACGAAGTCCAGTCCGAGGCTGCCGAGCACGGGCAGCGCGCCGAGGTCGGTCACGCCGCCGACCGGGATGCTGTAGCTCTGGTTGACCTCGCGGGGCGCGGCGGTCGAGGGCGCGGCGACCGCCGGGGTCAGGACGGCGCCGAGGAGCAGGGCGGCGAGTGCGGTGCGCATGTTGACGGGCCTCCGGATGGGCAGGGGTGACGGCCTGTCAACACCTCCGGCGGCGGAGCGGTCACGTATCTTCGCCCCTTCGGTCGTATTGGTAAAGCTCCTTGACTTGTGTTCATGACAACGCCGTAGAGGTCTGGACCATGTCGAGGTAGAGCGCATACGTTCCCTTCGTCCGGGTGGTCATGGGCGTGGGCGGGTCGCCGAACTGCACCGCCGCTTCGGCGACTTGTAGGTGTCATGTCCATGACTTCCAAGGGTTTCATCGAACCGGAGGGAACGAACCATGCGCGCCATCGGCAAGAACCTCAGGATCCTCGCGGGTGCTCCGCTCGCCGCCGCAGCTCTCCTCGCGCTGACCGCCGGCTCCGCCGGCGCCGCGATACCGATCAACAAGCCCATGACCGGCAAGGCCACCTACTACACCGACGCCGGCTACGGCGCCTGCGGCACCCAGATCAACGCGTCCGCACAGCTGCTGGTCGCCGTGTCGCACACCTGGTGGACCTCCGCCAACCCGAACAACGACCCGCTCTGCAAGGGAATTTCGGCCAAGGTCACCTATCAGGGCAAGACCATCACCGTCCCGGTGAAGGACCAGTGCCCCTCCTGCGACTCCACCCACATCGACCTCAGCCAGCCCGCCTTCGCCAAGCTGGCCCCGCTCGACAAGGGCGTGATCAACGGCCTCACCTGGCAGTTCGTCAAGGCCGGTCTGAACGGCAAGACCGTCGAGCTGTCCGAGCCGATCACCGGCTCGACCATCGGCTGAGGCACCCGACGCCGTGTTGCCAGCCCCCGCGTGCTCGCAGGGGCGGGCATCACGGCCTGCCGGTGGCCTCTGCCACGGGGAGCTGCGGGGCCATGGCGAGCAGCAGTTGGACCGCCGGGGACGCCGTGCGCGGGTTGTGGGCCAGCCCCAGGGTGACGGTGGGAACCGGTCGGGTCAGCCTGCGCAGGCAGACGCCCGGTATCCGGAAGACCCGGGCCCGGCCCTCGGGAATGGGCGCGATCCCGTACCCGGCCGCCACCGCCAGCAGCAGCTGCTCGTCGTCCGGCTCCTCGCGAACGATCCGGGGCGGCCCGTCGGGCCACAGCTGGCCGGTGATCAGCGCGTGCATCCCGGGGCCGTTCTCGCGCGGCCACAGCACGACCGGTTCGTCGCTGATGCGGCGCGGGCTGACCCTGGCACGGCCGGCGGCGAGCGGATGGCCGGTGGGAACCGCCAACAGCAGCTCCTCCTCGGCGACGACCCGGCAGGCCAGTTCGGGGACGTCCAGCGGCGGACGGACGAAGGCCGCGTCCAACCGCCCCGCGAGCAGCTCGCCGACGTTGTGGGCCGTCCAGCCGGTCTGCAGCGTGACGTCCACCCGGGGGTACCGCTCGCGGAACTCGGTCATCAGGGTGTCGGAGACACCGCCACGGGCCGACCGGGTGTATGCCACCCGCAGGCTTCCCTGCCGCCCCTCGGCCACGGCCTTGATCCGCCGGTCGGCCTCGGCCACCTGGCCCAGCACCCGCCGGGCCTCCTCGGCGACGGCGCCGCCGATCGGGGTGAGCGTGCAGCCCTTGCTGGTGCGCTCGACCAGCTGCACACCCAGCTGCCGTTCCAACGCCTTGATCTGCTGGCTCAGGGCCGGCTGTGCCACCCGCAACCGGCGGGCGGCCCGGGTGAAGTTCAACTCCTCGGCCAGCACCGAGAAGTAGCGCATGCGGTGGAGGTCCACCGGTCGATGATAGGGCCGTCGGGCGGTGGGACGGCTTGCCGGACGGCGATCTGGACGCCGGGCGGTGAGGAGGCCGCTCGTCGGCGATAAGGCCGGCTTATCGCCGCCGGACGGAACTCGTCTTGGACGCCCCCCGGTCCGGCCCGCTTTCCTGGATCCAGCCGCCGCGGTCCGAGCCGGCGGCCGGTCGGGAGGAGTGGTTCGGCGTGGACGTCGTCGTGATCGGCAGCGGGGTCATCGGGCTCACCACAGCGCTGCGGCTGCAGGAAAAGGGCCTGCGGGTCGTGGTGTTGACGGCGGACGGACTGCTGTCGACGGCCTCGGCCGTGGCGGCGGCCGTCTGGTACCCGGTCGGCGTGGCGGCGGGCGACCGGGTGGCGGGCTGGTCCGCGGCCACCTTCGCCGAACTCGCCCGCCAGGCCGAGGACGGCGTGCCCGGCGTCGTCATGCGCGACACCTGGATGCCGGCGCACCGGCGGCAGCCCGAGGGGGTGCCCTGGTGGGGCGCCGCCGTCCCGGACCTGCGCCGCCTGGACCCGGCCGAACTCGCACCGGCGTACGCGGACGGCTGGCGCTTCACGGCCCCGACCGTGGAGATGCCGCTCTATCTGCCCTGGCTGCTCGGCCGCTTCCTGGACAACGGGGGCGACGTCGTCCACCGACGGCTCGACGCCCTCCACCAGGCCCGCGCCTGGGCGCCCGTCGTGGTCAACGCCAGTGGGCTCGGCGCACGGCAGTTGTGCGAGGACCCGGCGCTGCGGCCGGTGCGCGGACAGCTCGTCCTGGTGCGCAACCCGGGGCTGCGGGCCTCCCTGCGGATCCAGGACGACCCGGCCGGGTACACCTACGTCCATCCGCGCAGCAGGGACGTCGTGCTCGGCGGCACCTTCGAGGAAGAGGACTGGGGCCTCGGGTCCGACCCGGAGACGGCCGCGGCGATCCTCGCCCGATGCGCGGTGCACGTGCCGGAACTGCGCGAGGCCGAGATCATCGGCCACCCGGTGGGTCTGCGGCCCGACCGGCGGGGCGGAGTCCGGCTGGAGGCCGGGGCGGCCGGCGCGGCGGGGACGCCGGTCGTGCACAACTACGGCCACGGCGGCGCGGGGGTGACGCTCAGCTGGGGGTGCGCGGACGACGCCGCGGAGCTGGCCGCGACGGCCGTGGGCTGAGGCGGGCGCGGGGGCCTTCTCCTCGGAACGTTTCCGTCCCCTTCCCGCTCCTGCGCGGCCGCAGGGGCGGGAGGGGAAGTGGTCGATCCGGTGCGGGTGTGGTTAGCGTGCGAGGTCTCCGTGTCCGGCGTGGTGGTGCTGATCGCGCCGTGGGAGACGGTGATCTGCCGGTGGTGAGAGGGGAGTTCGAGAGATGTCCGAGGTGAGGAAGCCGATCCTCTACGTCGTCGTGTGTGCGGCGGGGTTTGCGGGCGGGGTGGGGGAGCTGGTCTCCGCTGCGCAGGGGCGGGGGTGGGAGGTGGGGGTGGTGGCGACTCCTCTTGCCATGGGGTTCATAGATGTCGGCGCGATCGAAGCTCAGCTTGGCGTTTAACCTCGCTGCGCTTGGTGGTCCTTGATCGACTCAGCGCGTTTCACGGTCTTGCCGACGTCGTGGTGCTTGGCGCGGTGC
>NZ_JBHTTU010000015.1:0-10521 GCF_042794375.1 Kitasatospora sp. NPDC056531
AGTCCCGCCAGTGCCGCCTTCCACTCCTCGACCTGTCCCACCCCAAGATCAATCACTCGCCAAGTCAACCATGATCAAGTGCGGTTGCAGTACTAATCCGCGCAGGTGGTCGGGGACAGGACGTCCCGTTGGACGGGATGCGACGATCGCCCGGCGGAAACCGGGAGCAACCGGGCGGCTCGTGATTGAGTAGGCCGCATGAACCCGCAGACGCCCGCCCACCGACCGCCCGATCGAACGCTGCGGGTCGGCCTGATCGGTTACGGCCTGGCCGGCTCCGCCTTCCACGCCCCGCTCATCGCCACCACGCCGGGGCTGCGGCTGGACGCCGTGGTCACCGCCAACCCCGAGCGCCGCGAGCAGCTGCGCCGCGAGCACCCCGACGCCCGCGCCGTGGACACCCCCGAGCAACTGCTCGCCGACCCGGATGCGCTGGACCTGGTCGTCATCGCCTCCCCCAACCGCACCCACGCCCCGCTCGCCCGCGCCGCCCTGCAGGCGGGCCTGGCCACCGTGGTGGACAAGCCGCTGGCCGCCACCGCCGCCCAGGCGCTGGAGCTGTGCCGGCTCGCCGAGGCCCGGGGCGCCCTGCTCTCGGTCTTCCAGAACCGGCGCTGGGACGGCGACTTCCTCACCGCGAGCCGGCTGGTGCGCGGTGGCGCGCTCGGCCGGGTGCACCGCTTCGAGTCCCGCTTCGAGCGCTTCCGCCCCAAGCCCAAGCCGGGCTGGCGCGAGCTGGCCGATCCGGCCGAGGTCGGCGGCACCCTGTACGACCTGGGCAGCCACCTGGTCGACCAGGCGCTGACGCTGTTCGGGCCGGTCGAGACGGTGTACGCGGAGATCGACGTGCGCCGCGACGGCGCGGTGGTGGACGACGACGCCTTCCTCGCCCTCACCCACGCCTCCGGTACCCGCTCGCACCTGTGGACCAGCGCCATCACCCCGCTGATCGGCCCCCGGCTGCGGGTGCTCGGCGACACCGCCGGGTACGTCAAGCACGGCATGGACCCCCAGGAGGCCGACCTCCGGGCGGGCCGCCGCCCCGACGGCAGCCACCCGTGGGGCGCCGACCGGCCCGAGCAGTACGGCACCCTGGGCAGCGACGAGTCCCCGATCCCGCTGCCCACCGATCCGGGCGACTACCCCGCCTTCTACGTCGGCATCGTCGCCGCCCTGACCGTCCCCGGCACCCCGCCCCCGGTCGACCCTCGCGACGCGGTGGCCACCCTCGCCGTCCTGGAGGCCGCCCGCACCTCCGCGGCGACGGGGACGACGGTCCGGCTGGGCTGACGGGCAGCCACCCGACATCCCGGGCGGCGGCCCGGCGGTGGGGAGAACCCGGAGCGCGACGGACCGGCCGCGCTCACACCCCGATGACCTCCACCGCTGAGCCCAGCCCCCGGAAGTCCGCCACGTTGCGGGTGTACAGCGGCAGCCCGTGGGCGGAGGCGACGGCGGCGATCATCAGGTCGATCCGACGCGGGCGCGGCTGCCGTCCGGCGGCGATGGTGAGGGTGACCAGCGTCCCGTAGCGGGCGGCGGCGGCCGCGTCGAAGGGCAGCGGGTCGAAGTCGGCCATCGCCGCGCCCAGCACCTCCAGCCGGGCCGCCCGGCTGACCGGGTCCCGCGCCATCGAGACACCCTGCTGCAGCTCGGCGAAGGTGATCGCGGTCAGCTCCGGCACGGCCGGCAGGTCGGCGGGGTTCAACAGCGCCAGGTCGATGTACACACAGGTGTCCAGCACCCCGGCCGGCCGCCGCCGGGACGCCCTGCGGCGCTCAGCCACGCCGCCGCTCGAACGGGTCGTCGCCCTCGTCCCCCACCAGCTCCTCGGGCCCGAAGTACTCCTCGGCCTCCTTGCGCAGCTGCTGGTAGTCCACCCGTGGCAGCTTCACGTGCCGCGCCACCAGCTCCTCCGCCGTGAGCCGTCGCCGCCCGGACACCGGCCGCAGCTCCGCGACCTCGACCCCGTTCCTGGTGATGTGGAAGGTCTCCCCCGCCTCCACCGCGTCCATCACCGCGGCGGAGTTGTTCCGGAACTCCCGCTGGGTAATCGTCTTCATCCATCCAAGGTAGCCCCGCGTAGCACCGCCGGCTACACCTCGCTCAGCACTGCGGGAACCCGGCGGGTCGTAGGATCGTCCTGCTGAACGTCAGAAGCCGGGAACACACTGGGAGGGGCGCGCCGTGGGTGTCATCGCGATGCTGCTGGGCCTGCTCCGGGTGCTGACCGGACAGCTGGTGACCGACGGCGGCGCACTGGCCTCGGTCGCCGCCGTGGCGGCCGTGGTCCTGGTGGCCGGAGCGGTCGCGGGGGCGTTGGCCGGGACGCGGCTGTTGGGGGCGCGGGCACCGGCGGCGGTGCGCAGCGGGGTGCTGCGACGCCGGGCGTTCCGTACGGCGTTCCTTCCGCAGCGTGATCCGGACGCCCGGGGCAGGCGACGCCCCAGGGCGCCGGGTGCGGCCCCGGCGGCCGCGTAGATCCGCAGTTCCCCCGTACGGCTCCCCGTACGTCTTCGTACGGCTCCCGTACGTTCTTCGCGGCCGTCCTCCGCCGATCACTCATGTCCTGAGACCTCGGAGGGCTCGCTTCACCATGTCCGTTCTGTCTGTTCTCGACCCGGCCGTCACCGTCGCCCACGCCGTGGTCTCCGCCATCGCCCACGTCCTGCCGACCGCGCTGGCGATCGTCCTGTTCGTCCTCGCCGTACGGCTCTGCCTGCACCCGCTGGCACGGGCGGCGGCGCGCGGGGAGAAGGCCCGTTCGAAGCTCGCGCCGAAGGTCGCCGAGCTGAACAAGAAACACAGGAACAGCCCGGAGAAGGCGCGCGAGGCGCTCGCGGAGCTGTACCGGAAGGAGCAGGTCTCGCCGTTCGCCGGCTGCCTGCCGATGCTGATCCAGATCCCGTTCTTCTCGGTGATGTACCGGCTCTTCACCACCCCGAACGACCTGCTGGACCACACCCTGTTCGGGGTGCCGCTGGGCCTGCACGTCGGGAACGCGCACGGCGCCGGGCAGTTCGCGGTGTTCGGTCTGCTGTACGCCGGGCTGGCGGCGGTCGGGTACGTCAACTACCGCCGGGCCCGGCGTGCGGCGGCCGCGCAGACCACCCCGCAGCCGGGGGCGTCGTTGCTGCCGTACCTGTCCTTCGTCTCGGTGCTGTTCGCGATGCTGGTGCCGGTGGCGGCCGCGCTCTACCTGCTGACCACGAGCGTGTGGTCGGCCTCCGAGCGGGCCTGGCTGTACCGGGGCGGGGCGCCGGTCCCGGCGACCGCGCTCGCGGTCTAGCCCGCGGGCTCGGGAGTCCGGGAGACCAGCGGCTCAGAAGTGGCGCAGCAGCTCCGGGAAGGCCGTGAGCTGCAGCGTCGCCTCGTCCGGGCCGAGCTCCGCGTGCTCCAGCACCCAGGTGTGCTCGTGCGGGATGAACACGGTGCGCAGCCCGGCCCGACGGGCGGGGGCGATGTCGGACTTGGGCGAGTTGCCGATCATCCAGGTCCGCTCGGGGTCGAGGCCGAGCTCGGCGGTGAGCTGCCGGTAGGTGTCCACCGACTTCTCGGCCACGATGTGGATGCCGCGGAAGTGGTGGTCGATGGTGGAGGCCGCCACCTTGGCCCGCTGCTCGTCCTGGTCGCCCTTGGTGAGCAGCAGCAGGCGGTGCCGCGCCGCGAGGGCGGTCAGGGTGTCGGCGACGCCCGGGATCAGCTCGATCGCGCCGCGGTCGGTGAGCGGGGTGAGCAGCTCGTCGATCCGGGCCAGCTCGGTGGCGGTGGGGGTGCGGTCGGCGTTGAGGTGCTGCAGGCAGTCGGCGAGGCTCTGGCGGAAGACGGCGGCGCCGTAGCCGAGGGCGGCGGCGTTGGCGGCCTCGATCCGGTCGAGCAGGGCCCGGGTGGCCTCCCGCTCGGCCGGGGCGCAGACCCGGTCCAGGAAGCCGTCGATGGCTCGCTCGAAGAGGACGTTGTTCTCCCAGAGCGTGTCGTCGGCGTCGAAGACGAGGGTCTGGTCGGTGTGCATCGGATTCCTTCGGACAGGCGGGAAGGGGTTCAGGAGTAGGGGGTTCAGGCGAGCAGGCGGGCGGCCCGGTCGAGGGTCTCGCGGAAGTTCTCCTCGGTGGCCCGCTGCTTGGCCTCCTCGATGCCCAACCACTCCAGCGGGGAGGCCGGGTTCTCCGGTCGGGCCTCGTCCGGGGTGTCGGTGGCCAGCAGGAAGCGCAGGTCGGCGTGCTCGTGGGCGGGCTCGACCGGCGAGGCCGGGACGGGCACCACGGCGAGGTGGACGAGCGCGGCGTCGGGCCAGGGGGTGAGGTCGGCCAGGCCGGTCTCCTCCAGGCCCTCGCGCAGCGCGATGTCCAGCGGCAGGCTCTCCCCCGGGTCACCGTGGCCGCCGACCTGCAGCCAGGCCTGCTGGCGGACGTGCCAGCGCAGCAGGACCCGGCGGGTCGGCGGGTGGACGATCAGCGCGGAGGCGGTGAAGTGCAGCGGGGTGCCGCGGTCCCACGCGTCGGAAGCGCCCACCCGGGCGCGGACCCGCGCGAGGTCGGCGGTCTCCACCGGGCCCTGCGGCCGGTGGTCGTCCAGGAGTCGGGCCAGGTCGGGGCTGTGCGGCGCGGCGCCCGTGGTCACCATGATTCTGCTCTCCTCGTTCCGCCCCGGCGCCGCGTCGAACCGCGTCAACCGGCTTGCGGGAGCGGGCGATCGGGCCCGGGGGCTCCGGTTCCGGCGAACCCGCGAAGCCTAGCCCGGGGGTCTTCGGCCGGCCCACCGTTTTTCCGCCGCTCACCGGCTCGTCACCGCCTCCTCCACTGCCCTTTCCACCCCCTGTGCACCGTCCTCTCCGCTCTCCCGTTCACCGCCGAACGGGCTGGTCACAGCAGTGCTCCGGAGGCCGTAGCCTGTGGTGATCGTTTCGGGACAGGTGGAGGGATGTCGTCATGGTGGCTGCTCCGGCGCTCGCCGAGTTGCGCGAGGTGTGCCAGCCGCAGGCCAAGCTGCGGAGCCGCAACGGTGAGCACTGGGCGGGCCGGCTGTACATGCGGGCCGTCTCGCTGCGCACCACCCGGCAGTTGGTGCGGACCTCGGTCTCGCCGAACACCTTGACCTGGGTGATGGTGGCGTGCGGGGTCGGCGGCGGCGCGGCCCTGCTGATCCCGGGCCTGACCGGCGCCGTGCTGGCGGCGGTGCTGTTCCAGCTGTTCCTGCTGTTCGACTGTGTGGACGGCGAAGTTGCGCGCTGGAAGCGCCAGTTCAGCATGGCCGGGGTGTATGTGGACCGGCTCGGCGCCTACCTGGCGGACGCCGCGCTGATGATCGGCGCCGGCATCCGGGCGGCGCGCGGCGGCTCGGAGCTGTGGGTGTCGGCGGGCCTGGCGGCCGCGCTGGGCGTGGTGCTGCTGAAGGCCTCGACGGACCTGGTGGACGTGGCCCGCGCCCGCAGCGGTCAGCCGCCGGCGGACGAGGAGTCCACCCAGCCGCGCTCCCAAGGCATCGCGACGGCCCGTCGGCTCGCCTCGATCTTCAAGATCCACCGGGTGACGAACGGCATCGAGGCCTCCCTGGTGCTGCTGGCGGCGGCCGCGGTGGACGCCGGGCTCGGCAACCTGGACGCGACCCGGGCCACGCTCGCCGGGATCACGGTGATCACCTGGGGGATGGTGGTGGCGCACCTGGCGTCGATCCTGTCCTCCTCGCGCCTGCGCTGATCCCCGTACGGCGACTGCCCCTCGGACGACCACCGGTCCCCGTACGGGCTCCGGCCCCCGTACGGGCTCCGCCCCCCGTACGACCGCCGGTCCCCGCACCGCCGGCGGGCTGAGACGCCACTCCCCCACCCGGGGGAGGGTGCCGGCCGAAGCCCGTCGGCGGGCGGATGCCGCAGGGGCGGTCCCGGCGGGAGGGTGGACGCATGACGACGCCCCCGCCCACCGCCGCCGACCCCGCCGCCGCCCCGCCCCGTTGGGCCGTCCACGCCGCGCACGTCGCCGCGGTCACCGCCCTGCCGGCCGGGCTGTGGCGGCTGGGGCTGGTCACGGGCTGGCACGGCGGCTACACCGACGCGGGCTACCACGCGGTGGGCTTCACCGGCTGGGACGCGGTGTGGCCGGTCACCCTGAGCGTGCTCACCGAGGCGCTGGCCCTGCTCACCCTCGGCCTGGTCCGGCCCTGGGGCACGGTGCCGCCGCGCTGGATCCCGTTCCTCGGCGGGCGCCCGGTCAACCCGCGCGCCGTCGTCATCGCGGCCTCGCTGGGCGCCGCCGGGCTGGTGCTGCTCTGGACGCCCTTCCTCGCCTGGTGGGCGACGCCGCACCCGAACATGACCCCGCTCGGGCACCTGCTGGTCGGCTTCCTCTACCTGCCGGCGGTCGCCTGGGGGCCGCTGCTGGCGGCGGTCACCGTCTCGTACCACCGCCGGCACCGCACGGCCGACGCCCGTTCCTAGGCCGCCTCGACCGCGACGTCGTTGCGGGCGAGCGCGGCGAGGACCGTGTCGAGCAGGCCGGGGAAACGCCGCTCCAGGTCGACGGTGCGCAGGGCGGAGAACCGGCGGTTGGCCTCCTCGCGCTGGGTGATCACGCCGGACTCCCGCAGCACCTTGAAGTGGTGGCTGAGGGTGGACGGCGCGACGTCCACCGGGAAGGTGCCGCAGGCCCGTTCGGGTTCGGCCCGCAGCACGCGGACGATGGTCATCCGAGTCGGGTCGGAGAGCGCGTGCAGGACGTCGTACAGGTCGATCTCCTCGGTCGCGGGGTGCGCGAGCGCCGGTCGGCGGCAGGTGCTGCGGGGCATGGACAACCTCCCTGATCTGCGATGTTCGACAACCATCAAAACAGCGTGGTAGCAATGGCTCACGGCAATTTCGCCGTTCGTCGAACATCGTAGTCGAGGGGGCACGAACATGCGCGCACTGGTGATGACCGCACCCGGTGGAGCCGAGAACTCCGAGGTCCAGCAGACGGAGACACCGCACCCCGGCCCCGGCCAGGTGGCGATCGACGTCGCCTGGGCCGGACTGAACTTCGTGGACGTGATGGCCCGCCGCGGCGACGGCGGCTACACCGCCGAGTGGCCGTACCTGCCGGGCAAGGAGGTGGCCGGTACGGTCCGGGAGCTCGGCGAGGGCGTCACCGGACTGGCCGTGGGCGACC
Source organism: Kitasatospora sp. NPDC056531 (assembly GCF_042794375.1). NCBI lineage: Bacteria > Bacillati > Actinomycetota > Actinomycetes > Kitasatosporales > Streptomycetaceae > Kitasatospora > Kitasatospora sp. NPDC056531. The sequence continues at coordinate 7,140 of NZ_JBHTTU010000015.1, forward strand.
GGGTGGTGGCCGCGCCGGTCGGCGGTGGGCTGGCCGAGGTCGTCGTCGCGGAGGCCGCCCTGACCGTCCCGGTCCCGGACGGGCTGGCGCTCAGCGCCGCCGCGGCCGCCCCGCTGGGCCTCGCCACCGCCGTCCTGCTGCTGACCGACGCGGGCCGGCTGACCGCCGGGGACAACGTCCTGGTCCACTCGGCCGGCGGCGGCATCGGCAGCGCGATCGCCCAGCTGGTCCCACTGCTCGGCGGCGGGGGCACGCTGATCGGCACGGTCGGCCGCCCGGAGAAGGCCGCGGCCGCGGTCGAGCTGGGCTACGACCGCGCCTTCACCCGCGACGAGAAGCTCGCCGACGCCGTCCGCACCGCGACCGACGGCCGGGGCGTGGACCTGGTGCTCGACCCGCTGGGCACCGCCGCGCTGGAGCTCGACCTGGACGTCACCGCACCCGGCGGCCGGATCGTCCTGTTCGGCAACGCCGGCGGCGGCACCGTCGGCGACCTGCCCCCGCTCGGGCGCCTGATGGGCGGCAACCTCTCCATCACCGGCTTCAGCCACCGCGCCTTCGCCGCCACCGCCCCCGAGCGCCTCGCCCGCGCCATCCGCACCACCCTCGACCTGCAGGCGAACAGCGGCCTGAGCATCCCGCTCACCGAACTGCCCGACCTGGAGGCCGTCCCCACCGCGCACGACGCGATGCAGGAGGGGCGGGCGACCGGCAAGTACGTGGTGCGCGTGGCGGGTTGAGCGGGCCGCCCCGCACCAGAAGTCGGCCGGATCGACTTCCCGTACGGGGCGGTCGGCGGGCTCAGACGGTGAAGGTCGCCCCCGGGTCGGCGTACGCGACCGGCCCCGCGAAGTGGGCCGCGGCGCGGGTGACCGCCCGCTCGGGGGTCACGGCCCGGCCGACGTGGGTGACGACCAGGCGGCGCGTGGCGGCCGCGGTGGCGGTCGCGCCGGCCTGCTCGGGGGCGTGGTGCGCCGGATCGTCGCCCTCCGCCTCGCAGAGCAACAGGTCGCATTCCGCGGCCAGTTCGGTGAGCGCCGCGCACGGCGCGGTGTCGCCGGAGTAGACCAGCGAGCGGCCGCCGGCCTCCACCCGGAGCGCGAAGGCCGGCATGCCGTGCTCCACCGCCCGGCTGGTCAGTGCCATCGAGCCGACGGTCACCTGGTGCCCGTCGGACAACTCCGTGACGGCGAAGGCGGATTCGACCGGACTGCGCTGCGCCGAGTTGGTCAGGAAGTCCGCCAGCCGGTCGGCGGTGCCGGGCGGGCCGTAGAGCGGGATCGGCGCAGCGAGCCGGATGTCGGCGTACAGGGCGCCGTAGTAGGCGGTGAGCAGGTCTGCGCAGTGGTCGGCGTGCAGGTGCGAGATCCAGATCGCGTCCAGCTCGTCCAGCCTCACGTACCGCTGGAGCGGCCCGAGGGTGCCGGTGCCGGCGTCCACCCACACGCGGGTGGCCCCGGCGGACAGCAGGTAGCCGGAGCAGGGATTGTCGGCACTCGGGTAGGGCGTGGCGCTTCCCAGCACGGTGAGCCGGAGTCGGTCGTCGGACATCGGGCGAGCCTAGCCGTCGGGCGGCCTCGGCGACGAGCCCTTCGAAGGAACGGTGGCGGCGGCGCCGGGGGATCGGCGGTGCCCATGGCGAGTCGGCAGAGGCGCGGGCTCATCGGACGACGTCCTTTCACGACGGCCTGATCGTCCGAGGCATAGTCCGGGCCCGCCCGGTGTTCGGAGCAGGCATGACCAAGATTCTGGTGATCGGCGCAACCGGCAGTGTGGGCAGGCATGTTGTCGCCGCGCTGGCCGAAGGCGGGCACGAGGTGCGGGCGTTGGTACGGGACGCCGCCAAGGCCGCGCTGCCCGCAGGAGTGGAGGCCGTGCAGGGTGATCTGGCGGCGCCGGAGAGCCTGGTGGACGCCCTGAGCGGCGGGGTGGAGAGCGTCTACCTGATGTGGCCCGGGATTCCGGTGCAGCCGCGGGTGGTGGAGCTGATCGACCAGCACGCCGAGCGGGTCGTGTACCTGTCGACGGATGTGGCCGACCTCGCGGACGACGAGCCGGCGGTGATCTTCCACCAGGAGATCGAGCGGCTGATCCGCCGATCCGGCCTCGGCTGGACCTTCGTGCGGGCGATCGACTTCGCGGGCAACACGCTCGGCTGGGCCGACCAGGTGCGGCAGGGCGTCGTCCGCTGGCCGTACGGCGAGGCGCGCCGCTCGCTGATCCACGAGCGGGACATCGCGGACGTGGCGGTGGCGGCGCTCACCGAGGACGGGCACGGCGGCGGCAAGTACGTGGTCACCGGGCCCGAGTCGATCTCCCACGCCGAGCTGGCGCGGATCATCGGTGAGGAGACCGGCACCGAGGTGCGCTGGGAGGAACTCGCGCCCGAGACGGCCCGCGAACAGCTGACGGCGGCCTGGGGGAACGCGGCGTTCGTGGAGTCCCGGCTGCGGGCGTGGGAGGGGTTCACGCGCGAGCCGGAGCGGGTGACGGACACCGTGCAGCAGGTGCTCGGGCACCCGGCGCGCAGCTTCCGCTCGTGGGTGCGGGACCACGCGGAGGACTTCCGGTAGCCGCCCGCCCCGGCCGACCCGTCACGCTCTCTCCGGCCGGGCCCGTCCCGCCACGCGGGCCCGACCGATGAGGGCGTCCCTCCGCTCCGCCGTGATCAGCCCGGCGCCGGCCCCGTAGGTCGACGCCGCAGTGGTCAGCCCCGGAGGACCGCCAGCTCGATCTCCCGGTGCATCTCGTCGCCCGGCACCGGCACCGACACGCCGGAGTGCTTGAAGCCGGCCCGCAGGTACATCGCCTGGGCACGGACGTTGTCCTCGTGGACGAACAGCCGCACCCGCTCGATCCGGGGCTCGGTGAGCGACCAGGACCACTCCTGGCCGGCCCGGATGAGCTCATGCGCCAGGCCGGTGCCGCGCGCCTCGGGGCGCACGTAGAAGCCGACCAGGTGGGTCTGCGGGACCTCGATGACGTCGCCGCCGAGGACCCCCGCCCCGCCGGGCTGCTCGACCAGCACGGTGATGCTGCCCAGCCAGCGGCCGCCCTCGGCCTCCGCGACGATCTGCCGCACGGAGTCACCCTCGGCCGCGCCCTCGGTGCGGCCCTGCCAGAACTCGTCGGGCTGGGCGGCGGCGTTCTCGTAGGTGTCGAGGAAGGCGATGTTCGCGACCGGATCCCGCAGGGAGTCCAGTCGGATCGCCTTGACCCGCTCCCACTCCTCGGTCCGTACGCGTCTGATGATGGCGCTCATCGCACGATGATCACCAGCGCCGACGACCCTGGCAACCCCTCTGTGCGGCCACCGACGTGTGCGCTTCCTCTCCCTGGTCGTGGGGGGGGGGGGGGGGGGGAGGGGGGGGGGGGGGGGGGA
>NZ_JBHTTU010000015.1:10531-120943 GCF_042794375.1 Kitasatospora sp. NPDC056531
CCGAAGGACCTCGGAGGCCGGTGCCACGACGGCGGGGGCGGCTACGGCGTTCGTCGCCGCCTACCAGTGAGGTGCCGTATGCGCAGGAAGTCGGCCGGGCCGACTTCCTGCGCGGCGGGTCACGGGAGAGGGCGGGCGGTCACCCGACCAGCGGTTCGAGATGGGCCATCGCGTCGGCGAAGTCCTCGTCCAGCTGCTGGTAGGCCGCGGGATCGCCGGAGGTCACCGCATCACAGCGCGTCGCGACCTTCTGCAGGTCACTGAGGACCTGCAACCACTCCTCCGGTGCACCCGCCTCCGGCTGCAGCCCGTTGACCTTCGCAGCCATGGCGGTGCACGCCTTGCCGACGGTCTTGGCATCCCCGTTCGCGCTCGTGATGGTCGCGGCCATCGGGATCACCGCAGAGCTCACCGTGTTGAACTGCGAGGATTGCAGGACCCAGGCCTGCGCTGCACTGCTGGGGCTGGGGCTCGCGGGGGACGAAGAGGAGACGGAAGCGGCTGCCGAGGTGGCCACCGCCTCGCTGCTGCTTGCAGGAGTAGTACTCGCGCAGCCCGTCAGTACTGCAGCAGTGGTCACGAGCAGACATGCTGCGGTGAGGCGACGCATCGGTGTCCTTCGATCCGTTGATATGGCGACGCGCGACTGTACCGGGCAGCGGCGAGACGGTTGAAGGTCAGGAGTCCGAGCATCGGTGGTGGTGACCGTCGCGGTTGCGCTTGTACTCGCGGATGAGGGCGAGGAGGTTGATCAGGGTGCTGGACGGGATGTTGCCGAGGCTGACGAGCGGGCGACCCTGGAGGTTGATCTCCCCCGGGTTCGCGGAGGGCCAGAGCAGGCCGAACTCGCGACCCTCGGTGCGGAGTTCGACGATGAGTTCGGTGAGCTGACGGGCGGTGAGGTGGAGCAGGGCCGGGTCGGCGGGATGGATGGGGTGGTGGGCGCTCACGCGACACCGTCCAGCTCCAGCTCGAACCAGATGGTTTTGCCGAGCTTCTGGGGGTCGACGCCCCAGCGATGGGTGAGGCCTTCGACGAGCTGGAGGCCCCGGCCGGACTCGGCGAGCACAGAGGGGCGGCACCGCTCCGGGAGCTTCGGGCTGCGGTCGGAGACGCTGACGCGGAGGGTGCTGGAGAGGAAGAGGATGAGGACGACGGGAGAGGTCGTCTCCGCGTGGCGCCAGGCGTTGACGATGAGTTCGACCATGGCGAGTTCGGCGTCCGCGATGGAGGAGGGCGGCCAGCCCGCGCGGGTCATGCCGTCGCGGAGGGCGTCGCGGGAGAGGGTGAGGGAGGGGGAGTTGAGGTTGCGCACAGGGGTCTCCCGGAGGGGGAAAGGGTGAGACCGGCGGATACGTCGCCGTGAACGAGCCCATTGGACATGGGTGCTCTTCGGTGCCCGAGCGGCGTTACTGACGATCCGTTCGGTGATCGGTGCATCACAGACTGTAGGGCATGGAACAGCACATGTGCGACCACTTCTCACACATGTACCGCTAAATGCGGCTGGACTCGCTGTAGCGCCCCGGTGGATGCTTGAGCACATGCCACCTACCCCAAGTGCACGCAAGCAGCGGGTTGGCATCGAGCTGAGGAAGATGCGCGATGCCGCCGGTACGACCACCGCAAAGGCGGCCACAGTCCTCGGCGTGGACCGCACGAAGATCACGCTCATCGAGCAAGGGACCTACTCGGTGTCTCCCGAACGAGTGGTCACCCTTGCTCGCAGTTACGGAGAAGCCGACTCCGAGTACGTCAACGCACTCGCGGAGATGGCGGGCGACAAGACCAAGGGATGGTGGGAGGAGTACCGCGGGTCCGTTCCGCAGGGTTTTCTTGACATCTGCGAGTTTGAGCATCACGCAAAGGGCATGTACTCCTACCAAATCTGCCATCCGCCCGGCCCCATGCAATCGGAGTGCTACAGCCGCGCGATCTTCCAGGACAATCAGGTCCGGCTGACTCCGCGCGTCGTGGAGACACGGGTCGAGCAACGGATGCTGCGATCCGAGATGTTGATGGCGAAAGGCACCCATCCATACACGGCAATCGTCCACGAGGCGGCTCTGCGCATGCAGTTCGGCGGTCGCGATGCGGCTCGGGAACAGCTGGACTGGATGCTGGAGTTGTCCCAGCTGCCACATGTCACGCTTCGAGTGATCAGCTTCGCCGCCGGAGGCTTCAAGGGGCCTGGTCAGGCCATCAACTACGCGAACGGGCCCGTACCCAGGCTCGACACCGTCAGTTACGACTCGATGGAAGGGCCGATCTTCCTCCACTTGACTGAGCACCTGGAGGAGTACCGTGCAGTCGTTGACCAGATGACTGATAGGTCTCTCTCGGTTGAGGACTCCCGCGATCTGATCGCGAAGATCAAGAAGGAGATATAGCCGATGGAGAACCGCTCCTGGATTCGGCCCAGTGCATGCTCCAATGCGAGCAACTGCCCGGAGGTAGCAATCACCCCCGACTCCGTCTACGTCCGCAGCAGCCTTCTGCCCGACGCCATCGCCCAACTCACCACCGACGAATGGCGCGACCTCGTATCCGCCATCCGTGCTGGGGAGTTCGACGTCTGATCCGCATGAAGAGGGCGGGCCGTTCCTCGAACGGCCCGCCCCACTCTCACGCCGCCTTCGCCGTCGCCCGCACCCCGAAGTGCACGTACCGACTGCCATCGGCCAACGCGTAGAACACCACCGGTATCCACGCGTCCTTCTCGTTCCTCCGCCCGGCGAACACCGTCTTCGTCGGCTCCTGCGACACCGCCGTCAGCTGCCACACCAGCGGGTCGAACGTCCCCGCGAGCCCGTCCGCCCCTTCATAGGTGAGGCGCAGCGAGCCCTCCCCCTCGGCAATCGTCATCAGGAAGCCCTCGCGCTTGTACCTCCCGAGGAACTCCTCGACCTCCACCACCGGCGGCTCAGCCGGCGGCTCGAACCCCGGCATCGCCACCCCCGCGAACTCGGCCGACAGCTCACGGCACAGCGCCTCGAACACCTTGGGTGCCGCTCCCCCGCCATTGGTCAGCAGCACCACCGCGACGCCCTTCTCCGGCATCGCCCGCAGGTACGCCAGCTGCCCGAACGTACTCCCGTCGTGGCCGAACCCGCGTACGCCGTCCCACTCGAACAGCCCCCAGCCCAGCCCCCAGTGCGCCCCGAGGAACCACTGGTCCGGCATCTCGACCTCACGGTTCAGCATCGCCTCGACCACCGCCGCCGGCAGCACCCGCGTCCCGTCCGGCGCCGCGCCGCCGTCCACGAACAGCCGCGCGAACCGGGCGACATCGGCCGCCGTCGCGCAGATCCCGCCGTACGGACCGGCCGAGCGCGGCAGCATGTTCCACAGCGGCGTGGGCACCGGCTCCTCGCCCGGGTCGCCCATGTGCCCCATGGCGGCCCGGAAGCGCAGCACCTCCTCCGGCAGGGTCATGGTGTGCTCCAGCCCGAGCGGGCCGACCAGCAACTCCTTGAGCGCCTCGTCCCAGGTCCCGCCCGTCACGACCTCGACGATTCGGCCGAGGACGTTGTACGCGGTGCTGGAGTACGACACCGTCGCGCCGGGCGGGTTGGTCAGTCCGACGTTCCGCGCGCCCTCGATGTAGCGGGCCAGGCAGTCGTCGCCTCGACCGGTGTCGTTGACGTAGTCGCCCTCGATGCCGCTGGTGTGGTTGAGCAGTTGACGCGGCATGATGGTGCGGCTGGCCTCGGCGTCGGCGACCGCGAACTCGGGCAGGACGTCCACCACCGGCGCGTCGAGGTCCAGCTTCCCGGCCTCCGCGAGCAGCACCACCATGGCGGCCGTGTAGCCCTTGCTGACCGAGCCGATCTGGAACACGGAGTCCGTGGTGACGGCGACGCCGGTGCCGGTGTGCAGGATGCCGGAGGCCAGTTCGTGGATCTCGCCGTCGGCGAGTACGGCCAGGGCCGCGCCGGGGATCCGGTGGGCGGCGAGCAACTCGTCGAGCCGGGCCTGCCAGTGGGCTGCGTCGAAGGCCGGCGCCTCCTCGGCCACACCCAGCGCGCGGTTGACGGTGCGGGCGACGTCCCGTTCCGTCCGCTCCAGGAGTTCGGCCACCTCCCGATCGACGACCTCGGACACTTCGCGGCGCAGGCTTTCCGACATGTGCTCTCCCTCGTGATCACGACGGTTCGGTGCGGCAGCGGTGAACCGGGCGCGCTTCCGACATCGCAGGACCGACCGTCAACTCCCCTGTAGATCACGACACTAAGCGCGACCGCGCCCTTTTTCAAACAACGTTCGAACCTCTGCGGCCTCCACCGGGCCCCACCCGACACACCGTCCGACCCCGCGCATAGGCTGGCGATCAAGCGAGGAAGCAAGGAGCGGAACTGTGCGGATCGAGCGCCACCAGGTCGACGAATCAGCCGTCTCGGCGGCCCGCGAGGGCTTCGCCGGCCGGATCGGAGGCCAGGTCCACTCCTACTCGCGGGCCGGCCTGATGACCGCCACCGAATGGCGGCTGATCTCCGACGAGTTCCTCGACTACCTCGGTGCCCTCTCCCTCGAAGCCCCTGCCCTCGACACCCCCGAGGCCAAGGCCGTCCTCAAGGACGCCACCGAGGCCGCCGCCGGCGCCATCGCGTTCGCCGCGTACTACCCGCACTGCCTCTTCCACGTCTTCCTCGACTACCCGAACTTCGGGATGAGCTACGACCCCGAGGACGCCGACGACACCGCCCGCCCGAGCATCGTCCTCCCGCAGCGCTGGCTCGACGCACTCTGCCTCGCGATCCTCTCCGACAAGGTCGCCCGGCACGGCGAGGCCTTCTTCCACACCTGGCGGGACATGCCCACCGGCGCGGGCTACTCCGCGGCCGAACTCGTCGACGGCTTCATGGCCCACCTCTTCGGCGACACCCGCGACCACGACGCACCCCACCCCGCGACCGCCGAACAGAAGCTCGCCGCCATCGACGCCGCGCTCGCCCGGATCGAGGACCGGGACAGCGAAGCCGCCCTCGCCCTCCACACCCTGCGCGCCCTAGCCGCCGAGGACCGCGCGGCCTTCGACTCCGGCCTGACCGCCCTCCTCCGGGCCCGCACCCTCACCCCCACCGCCCGGCCGAGCAGCCTCCTCCCCCTGCTCCCCCTCGCGCTCGCCGCACTCGCCCACCGGGCCCACGGCTGGACACCCGCCGTCGACACCGACTACCTCCCTCACGCCCTCGTCACCAACTTCGAGCCCCCCAGCCGCACCACGGTGACCTGGCCCGCCCGCGTCGACCGCCCGACCCCGGCGCTCCCCCTCCACTCCGGCAGCGAGGCCCTGTTCGAGAGCTCCGTCCAGGAAGCGGTCTACCCCTCCCCCGACGACCCCCACGCCGTCGCCCACCTCGCCGACGCCCTGTCCCGGCAGACGCTCCTCTTCCAGGTCCGCGCCTCCCAGACCCCCGACGTCACCGACACCCAGCTCGCCGACCTCCACCGCGCCTCGCAGATCGGCGCGGCCCTCTTCCGGATCGCCCTCGCCGAACCGGGCACCAGCGTCGAGGTGGTCATCGACGGCCGTACGGTCGCCTTCCCCGCGACCCGGGACAACGGCACCCACCCCGGCCGCTGGCACTCGGCCCTCAACTTCGCCCTGATCACCGGCGTCCGCGAGGACCTCGCCCCGCTCGTCCTCGCCGGGCCGACCGGCTCCGCCGCGGACCGCTCGGTGTACGCCGCGTACCGCGTAGCCCTGCACGACTACTTCCGGGCCGTCGACCCCGCCCCCGCCACCGAGAAGGCCCTGTGCGAAGCCGAACTCGCCAAGGGGTCGGGCTTCCCCGCGCCGCCGGTCGCCCTGCTCGCCCAGTTGGTGAACGGCGACCAGGACGGCTTCAACCTCGCCCTGCTCGACGCCCTGGAAGCCCACCGCGACCACTACTCCGTCGCCGACCGCTCCACCGATCCCGACGCCGCGATCAACCTCGACGTCCTCGCCCTCGCCTGCCACGCCCGCCGCCGCGGCTGGACGATCAACGTGGAGTCCCCGTACCTCCCGCCGCGCCTGCTCCGGGCGGCCGAATGCGGCTGAGGCGGGCCCCGCACCCCGTGGTTCGTCGCATGGGTCTTGAGCTGCTAATATTCTTCTTGTCGCGAGGGAGAATGATTTCTCGTCAGGCGTCAGCGGTGCTACCAGAGCACGTCCTACTTTCAGTAGGAAGAGTCCGTGCAACCCGGGCCTGGCGCTCCACAGTCGGACGGGGTCCGGTACCTACTCAGGTACCGGACCCCGTCCGCGTTGCGGCCGGGAGAAGGAAACGGCATGCCGCACGACGCGGGCGACACCCACACCATCGACGTCCCCCAGTCGGATGTGGTGCGGGCCGGCTGAACCCCCACCCCGCCCGAAAGCCGCTACCGGGCAAGGGCCCTGCTCGGCCAGCATCGTGGCCATGACGAGCGAGACGGGTCCTGAAGCACTGGGCCTCTGCGTGGTGGCCAACGTCGCACGGGAGACCGGCCACGGCGACGGCGGAACGGAGATCCGCACCGGGCTGCGGCACTTCGCCCCCGGGGCCAAGGTGTGGGTCGGCCCCCTACGGTGGGACAACGGCAGCCCGAGCGTGCCCGTCGTCGGCAGGCACCGGGGCAACAGCCGCCGCTACGTCTCGATCGTCGTCCCGCGTCGGCACCTGGAGAACTTCCGGGTCCGCACCGTCTACAGTCCCGCCCTGCTGAAGGCGCTCGGCGGCGGACCGCTCTGGGAGGCGGAGCGCGCGGAGAGCTACGTACGGTGCTGGGGCACGCCGAGGCTGGAGACGCAGATCGAGGTCGGGGGTGAGGACTACACCCGCTGGGCTCCGCCGGTGACCGGTCCTCCGCCGATGGAGCTGGAGTTCGAGGGCGCGACGTACCACCTGGCCCACTTCAACGCCAACCGCGCCCGCTACTCGCCGCTGCCACCGCCCGCGGAACCCTCTCCGTCGCCGATCGGGCCGGCCGACGCCTGAAAGCTCACCGCGCTGCCCTCAGACGTCGGTGCCGGAGGATCAGACCGCCGGCAGCGCCCTCCAGTCCTGCCACGAGATGTCGCGCCCCAGGTAACGCGGCCGCTCGAACGGCCAGTCGGCGGCGATCCACTGCGGTACCAGGGCGTCCAGCGCCTGCTCCACCTCACCGTCGACCAGTTCGTCCACCACCCACCAGGAGACCTCGCCGTCGGCGCCGGTCCGCTCCGGCGGGTCGATGTATACGCAGCCGAGGATCGCCGTCTCGGCGCGGTCGAGCAGGACGTAGTTGAAGGACTGGTGAGCGGCTATCTCCCGCTCGTGCCGCGCCAGGTCGACCCGGTTCGCCTCGAAGGTCATCGTCTCCGCGGGCCAGCCCCAGGCCGGACCGAAGATGCCCCACAGGCGCTCACGGGAGCCCATCACGGCCGGATAGTCGAGGGCGGCGTCGGCCGCCGTGATCGGACGCAGGTGGTAGTCGCCGCTGAGCAGAGCGACGTGGACGGGGTGGACGAAGTCATCAGGCAGCCAGGTCATGGCGTCGAGGCTAACCAAGGACGGGCAGCGGGATCTTGGCATTTTCACGGCCCCGGGTCGGCGCGGTCACGGGCCAACTCCGGCTGAGGGCCCGGGGGCTGGTCAGGCCGATGGCTACTCGGCACCGAGAAGTAGGACCAGCGCCCGATGGCACCCGGCCACGCGCTCTCTAGGCTCGCAACCACAGCCGATCACGGACCCGCGCCCCGCTCCCCAGGAAGTAGCACCATGCCTGCTGACGCCACCGCCCACATCCGCATCGCCCGCCCCTCGCGTGACCTTCGCGCGGCGGAGGACTTCTGGATCTCGGGGCTCGGGCTCGACGTCCTGTACCGGCACGAGACGGACGGCACCCCCGGCGAGCACTCGCTCCTCATGGCCGGCTGGCCCGATGCCGCCTGGCACCTGGAGCTGGTCCACGACCCCGCCGCCCCGCTGGAGCCGCGGCCGACCGCCGATGACCTGCTGGTCGTCTACCTGGGCGAACCGGTGCCGGACTCGCTGATCGAGCGGCTGGAGCAGCACGGCGGGAAGCGGGTGCCGGCCCACAACCCGTACTGGGACACCTGGGGCGTGACCGTTCAGGACCCGGACGGCTACCTGCTGGTGCTGTCCACACGCTCCTGGTCCACCTCGTAGGCCCTCTCCGGGCGCAACGGTGCCGCCGATCCGACGATACGAATTCCGTAGATCCAGAACATGGCCTGATCCCATCGCTTCCGAACGAACCTTGCGGAAGGCGGTTTTCCACCGCCGAGGGCAGGGGTAGTGCCGGGACGTTCGCACTCCGACGATTCACGTGTCCGATGCGGAGGCGAACCTTTGAGATTTTTACGGAAAGGATTTCGCATGAACAGGATCGTCCGCAGCGCCCTCACGGCCGTCGTCGCCGCCGGCGCGCTCACCGCCGCCGTCGCCCCCGTCGCCATGGCCGCCGAGCAGACCCGGTCGGTGGCCGGGGTCCAGGCCCAGGTCCGCAACCCGAAGACGGTCAAGGCCGACGCGTACAACCAGGCCCGCAGCATCCTGGCCAACGCCGGCAGCCAGACCGCCGCCAAGTCCCACCCGATCCACGGCAAGAACGATGTCCCGGTCTCCTACGGCACCAGCCTGCTCGCCTCCGCGCGCGACGAGTTCCGGGCCGCGGACAAGAACCTGCCGCCGAAGGACAAGAAGTCCGACATGTCGATCGCGCACTACAACGCCATCCACAGCGCGGCCAAGACCATGGGCATCGACACCTGGTGACGGAAGCGGTCTGACGGCCGCTCCGATCCCCCTCGAACGGGGTCCGGCTCTCCTCCAGAAGACGGAGGGCCGGGCCCTTCGTCGGGAGGAGGACCGTCGACGGCGGCCGGTGCGAACGTGACGGGCATGACCACAACCACAACCCACCCGTCCCGCCGCCGGATCGGCGTGCGGATCGCCGCCGCCGCCCTCGCCACCGCCACCGCCACCCTCGCCGCGCTCGCGCCCAGCGCCGTGGCCGCCGGCCCGGCCGTTACGCCGACGGGCTCGGTCGACTTACGGCCCGAGCTGAACGCCATGGTCGAGCAGGGTGGCAGCACGGCCGCGCTCGCCGAGGTCCGCGACCACGGCCGGGTCACCTGGCGCGGCGCGGCCGGCACCGCCGACCTGGACACCGGCCAACCCACTCGCGCCGACGGGCGGTTCAGGATCGCCAGCGTCACCAAGAGCTTCGTCTCGACCGTCACCCTCCAGCTGGTCGGCGAAGGACGGATCGGGCTGGACGATCCGATCGAGCACTACCTGCCCGGCACCGTCCCGAACGGCGACCACATCACCGTCCGCCAACTCCTCAACCACACCAGCGGGCTGCACGACTACCTGGGCGATCCACGGGTCCGCTCCAACACCGAGGCCGGCAACCGGGAGTTCCTCGCCACCGGGCGCTGGATCGAGTACACCCCGCAACAGCTGCTGGTCATCGGGACCGCCATGCCGCCGTACTTCCCGCCCGGCCAGGGCTGGCACTACTCCAACACCAACTACGTCGTCGTCGGCATGCTCATCGAGAAGGTCACGGGCCGCAGTTGGCGGGAGGAGGTGGCGGACCGGATCATCCGACCGCTCGGGCTCCGCCACACCTCCCTGCCGACCACCTCCACGGCGATCCCCGGACCGCACGCGCACGGCTACTTCAAGTTCCCCGAAGGCCCGGGGGACGTCACCCGGCTCTCCCCGACCATCGCGGACGCGGCCGGCGCCGGGATCTCCACCACCGACGACCTCAACCGCTTCCACGCGGCACTGTTCGGCGGCACGTTGCTCGCCCCGGCACAGCTCGCCGAGATGACCACCACCGTCCGCATCCCCGGCCTGAGCGGCGGCGAGTACGGGCTCGGCATGGCCCGCTACGACCTCTCCTGCGGCCAGTTCTGGGGCCACACCGGCGAAATCCCGGGCTACTCGACCGCCATGTTCGGCACGCGGGACGGCAGCCGGCAGGTCGCGCTGTCGTACAACGAGTACGACAAGAGCGACTCCGACAAGTCCGACCGGCTCTACCAAGCCTTCTTGGGGAAGGCACTCTGCGGCGAGACCTCCGGTTGAGGACAGGCGGGCTCCGCGCGCGCTCGGGCAGATCAGGCCGCTTGAGTGGCTCAGGTCGCTTGGGCGCCTACGGCGGCCGGGCTCTACAGCGGAGACATCCGCGGCTCGCCCACGCTGCCGTCCGGGCGGACGTCGAAGACCGCGAGCGTCTTCCGCCCCGTCACCGTGATCTGGTCCGGCCCGGACCAGTCGACGCGGACGAAGTCGTCGCCCCGGGTGTCCCAGACGCCCATGCGCCAGTGACGGGCGGACCAGCCGCTGCCGGCCACCACCTCCACCCGGTAGACCGGGTCGATCGAGACGGCGACATTGGTGACGGTGAGCACCCGGTCCAGGCGGTTCGGGCTCACGAACCGGTCGACCCGGCCGCCGTAGCCGCTGAACACATACGTCGCCACCGCGAGCGGCAGCCCGAGACAGACGAGCGCCACCAGGCCGCCCACGAAGCCGATCAGCGACCGTCTGGTACGGAACTCGAGCTCGGTGATCAGCGAGGCCACGACCAGCACGACCGCCGTCCCGATCAGCAGCAGCGGGCGGTTGAACCAGCGCTCGACCTCCACCAGCCCACCCGAGCGGGCGGCGTGCCGACCCGGCAGGTACGCCAGCAGCGCTGCCAGCGCCACCCCTCTGAGTCCCCACGCGATCTGCTTGCGGCGCCTCGCCGTCATCCGTTCCCCCCGGGCGATTTTTGCCGATCTTTGGCGCGGACTTTACTACAGGGGAACTGCTGCGGCCCGGGCGACAGTTGCCCCATCGCAAGCCATGGCCGGCCCTCGACCGGCGCCGGCCCGCCACACCGAGGCAGGGGTCTTCCGGACGGCAACGGGGATTCACCGCCCCCGGACCCGAACCCCCGGGCCGGGTGGGCCGGGTGGGCCTTCCGCTCGACCACGGAGCGCGGGGGCCGCCCCGCCCCTGAGGGCTGCCAACGCGACAGCCCGGACGGCGGGTGTTCCCGCCGTCCGGGCCTGGTGGGCTACCGGCCGTACCCCCGTCACCGCCGGTAGAACACGCTCCGCGACCAGAGGTAGCCGACCAGCGTGAGGCCGGTGCACCAGGCGAGGGCGCTCCACGCGCTGGTGCCGATCTCGGTGCCCATCAGCAGGCCGCGCAGGGTCTCGATGACGGGGGTGAAGGGCTGGTACTCGGCGAACCACCGCAGCACGGTCGGCATCGAGTCCGGCGGGACGATCGCGCTGCCGAGGAACGGCAGGAACGTCAGCGGCAGCGGCGTGTTACTCGCGCTCTCCGGCGTCTTCGACACCAGTCCGATCCCCGCCGAGATCCAGGTCAGCGCCAGGGTCACGAAGAGCAGCAGCCCCGCGGCCGCGAGCCATTCCAGCGGGCCGGCGCTCGACCGGAACCCCATCGCGAAGGCCGCGGCTGTCACCAGCACCAGCGCGATCACCGTCTGGATCACGCTGCCGACCACGTGCCCCGCGAGGAACGCCGACCGCGAGATCGACATCGTCCGGAACCGGTTGACTATCCCCTCCGTCATGTCGACGCACACACCCACCGCGGTGGCGACCGCTCCCGAGGTCGCCGTCATCAGCACGATCCCGGGCGTCACGTAGTCGATGTAGCTCCCGCCGCCGATCCCCGCTCCCAGCGCTCCCCCGAAGGCGTAGTTGAAGAGCGCCAGCATCATCACCGGCATCACCACGACCGAGAAGGTCATCGCCGGATACCGCTGAGCCCGCTTGAGGTTGCGCCGCAGCATGGTCAGCGAGTCGCTGACCACATAGGTCGTCGCGCTCATTAGAGGACCATCCCTTCTGCAGCCCTCTTCGGTAGGGTTGTGACCTCTCGGTCCCGGTGGGTGCATGGCCAATCGCGCGAGCCGTTCGACGGCCAGCGTGAGTTATGCCAGCCCCGCCGGGCCGAGGTTGTCTGATCGGCTTCAGGGACACGCCCCGTAGAGGGCCGATTAATGAGCTCCCGGCAGACGACCTCACCACCGGGCAGGTGCTCCGCCTTCGGCATGGGAGTACGACCTTCGTGTTCATCGGATGGGACTGGGCGACCGAGACCCACGACGTCACCGTCATGGACAACTCCGGCACCCGTGTGGACCGCTGGGAACTGGCACACACCGAGCAGGGCATCGACGCCACGCTCAAGCGCCTTCGCAAGCATGGGAGTCCGGCCGACCTGCCGGTAGCGATCGAGACCACCCGCGGCCTGGTCGTCGACCGGCTCCTGGCCGCCGGCCACCCGGTGGTGCCGGTCCATCCGAACGCCTTCCACGCGATGCGCCCGCGCTGGGGCGCCTCCAAGGCCAAGACCGACGCCGGCGACAGCCACAAGCTCGCCGACTACCTGCGCACCGACGGCCACCAGCTGCGGCGCCTGGTCCCGACCGACCCGAGGACCCTGGAACTGCAGGCCCTCACCCGTCAGCGGGCCGACCACATCGAAGCCCGCATCGCCGCCGTCAACCAGCTCGACGCCCAGCTCGACCAGCTGTGGCCGGGCGGCAAGGCGATTTTCGCCGCCCGGGACAGTGACATCGCCCTGGAGTTCCTCGACCGCTACCCGACCCCGCAGGCCGCCGCCAAGCTCACCCCGGCGAAGCTGGAGGCCTGGTGCAAGCGGCGGAGCTACTCCGGCAAGCGGTCCGGCCAGGTCCTCATCGAGCGCATGCGTTCCGCCCCGGCCGCCGCCAGCAGGCTCGGCGAGGCCACCGTCGCCATGCTCGTCCGCACCCAGGTCCAGCTGGTGCGCGGCATACGCGCCACAATCCGCGAGCTCGACAAGGCCATCGCCGACGCGGTCGAGGACCACCCCTACGCGCCGCTGCTGGCCACCATGCCCCGCATCGGCAAGGTCAACCTCGGGCAGATCATCGGCGAGATCGGCCCGATCCTCGAACGCGCGGAGTCCTGCGAGCAGTTCATCGCCGAGGCCGGCGTCGTCCCGGTCACCCGGGCCTCCGGCAAGTCCCGCGCGGTGACCTTCCGCTTCGCCACCAACCGCAGGGCCCGCCTGGCCGTCACCACGTTCGCCGACAACAGCCGACACGGCAGCGACTGGGCCGCGAAGATCTACACCGACGCCCGGGCCCGCAAAAAGCGGCACCCCCACGCGGTCCGCATCCTCGCTCGCGCCTGGCTCCGCGTGATCTGGGCCTGCTGGCGCGACGGCACCCCCTACGACCCCATAACCCACCAGACCAACAACAAGATCAAAACGACTGCGGAGACGGCTCTGGCGGCATAGAGGTTGACTCAGGAAACTCATGCGCCCACCTCGCTTCGCTCAGCGGGGGCATTCGCCCACGCGCACCTCTCGATGATTCGCTCGCTCCG
Organism: Kitasatospora sp. NPDC056531; assembly: GCF_042794375.1. Lineage (NCBI taxonomy): Bacteria > Bacillati > Actinomycetota > Actinomycetes > Kitasatosporales > Streptomycetaceae > Kitasatospora > Kitasatospora sp. NPDC056531. The sequence continues at coordinate 23,919 of NZ_JBHTTU010000015.1, forward strand.
CTCACTCATGCGCCCACCTCGCTTCGCTCAGCGGGGGCATTCGCCCACGCGCACCTCTCGATGATTCGCTCGCTCCGCTCACTCATCGCGCACCCTCCCCGGTCAGCGTGAGGAACACGTCGTCCAGATCGGCCGTTTCCACGACCAGCGACTCCGCCTGTACGGACGCGTTGTCGAGTGCGTCCAGCACGGCCTTCACGGTGAGGACGGAGTTGTCCCCCGGGATGTCCAACACCAGGGCGTCGGCGTCGGCCGTGGCGTAGTCGAACAGCGTGGCGGCGGTCCCCAGTTGGGCGGTGTCGGCGAACTGGAGGCGGATCCGCCCGCCGGGGACGATCCGCTTCAGCTCCTCGGCCGTACCCTCGGCGACGATCCGGCCGCCGTCCAGGACGGCTATCCGGTCTGCGAGTTGGTCGGCCTCCTCCAGGTACTGGGTGGTGAGGAAGATCGTCACCCCGTGGTCGGCGACCAGCCCCCGGATGATCTCCCACATGGTGCGCCGGCTGCGCGGGTCCAGCCCGGTGGTCGGCTCGTCCAGGAAGATCACCTTGGGGTCGCCGACCAGCGTCATCGCCAGGTCGAGCTTGCGCCGCATGCCGCCGGAGAAGGTGGCGACGGGCTTGCGCGCGGCCTCGGTGAGTTCGAAGCGGCTGAGCAGCTCCTCGGCCCGCCTCCGCCCCTCCCGACGGCGGAGGTGGTTGAGGTCTGCCATCAGCATCAGGTTCTCCTCGGCGGTGAGGAGGTTGTCGACCGCCGAGAACTGGCCGGTCACCCCGATCGCCTTCCGGACCCCGTCGGCCTGCCGGGCCACATCGTGCCCGGCCACCTGGGCCGACCCGCCGTCGGCGGGGATCAGGGTGGAAAGGATCTGCACGGTGGTGGTCTTGCCTGCGCCGTTCGGCCCGAGCAGGGCGAAGACACTACCGGCCCGGATGGACAGGTCGATGCCCTTGAGCACCGCCTTGTCCCCGTAGGACTTGGTCAGCCCCACCGCGGAGATCGCCGTCATCAGGCCCTCCGGATGATGACGTTGCCGACCTGGGTGTTGGCGCGAACCTCGGCGGTCTCCCGGGCGTCGCCGGGGCCCGCGGCCGAGCCGAGGGTGTTGCGGACGCCGCCGAACTTGCTGTGCACGTCGAGCCAGGCCGCCGTGCCCTCCGCGATGCCGATCTCCACGTCCCCCACACCGGTCTGCAGGGTGACCTTGCCGCGGACCACCTGGCCGAGCCGGATGTGGCCGTTGGCCGACTTGGCGTCCACGCCCGCCTCGGCGAGGCCTACGTGGATCCGGCCGTTGGAGGAGTTGGCCGTCAACTCGCCGTGCACCTCGTCGATCTCGGTGTCGCCGTTGTTGTTCTTGACCGTCAGCGCGCCGCCGACGGAGCCGACCTCGATCCGGCCGCCGCCGGTCACCTCGGCGTCGCCGGCGATCGTGCCGACCCGGACGTCCCCCATGTCGGTCTTGAGCCGCACGCTGTCGGCCCGGTCGACCTGGATCCGGCCCATGGAGGTCTTCAGCCGGCAGTCGCCGAGCGGGCCCTCGGTGACGAAGTCCGCCATCGGGGAGTCGGCGTGCACCGCGGAGCCGGACGGCAGCTCGACCAGGACCTCGATCGAGCCCTTCTTGCTGGAGAACACGGTGCGCTGCTTGGGGCCCTTGAGGGTGAGCCGGCCGCCGGAGAAGTCGACCTGGGTCAGCTCCGCGGCCTTGACGTCCGCGTCCCTTGCCGCGTTGGCGGGCCGGACCTCGATCACGGCGTCGGTGCGCTTGCTCGCGCGGATCCACACCGAGCCGATCTCGAACTCAAGGGCGGCGGAGATCGGTCCGTCGGTCTCGTACGTAGGCATGGCTGTCCCGTCCTCTTGACTCGTGTAGCTGTTCCCGCTGGTCGGAGCGGGGTGACGTTGAAGGTTCGGAAGGTGGTGCGGTGGTGCGGATGGCGCGGAAGTGTCAGTGGACCCAGCCGGTGAAGCCCTGGCCGCCGACGCTGCGCGAGGTGCGGGTGCCGAGGTCGGCGGCCGGACGGGCGGCAGGCCGACCGCCGTCCAGCGCGCCGGCGACGGCCCGGACCAGCCAGGCGTTGAGGGAGAGGCCCTCCTGTCCGGCGGCCTCCTCCGCCCGGGCCTTGAGGTTCGCGGGCAGGCGCAGGTTGATCCGGGCGGTACCCGCCTCGTCGGACTCCGGCACCACCGGCGGCGCGGCCGGCGCCACGGATGGCACCATCGGCGCCACCGGTGGCACCACGGGCGGCGCGTCGCCGTGGAAGGCGTCGGACCCGGGCGGTACCGTCACCACGAACTCGGGGTCGAGCCCGCGCAGCCGCACGTCCACCGAGCCCGGGGCGAGGTCGCGGGTGACTTCGCCCATCGCGGCCGAGAGTGCGTTGAGCAGGGTGAGCCGCACGGCCGACTCCAGCGGGAGCGTCAGCCGGTCGGCCAGCTCACGGGCTTCCTCCCCGCCGGTGGCGGCGGCCACCGCGAGCTCGTTCCGGAGGTTTTCGACGTACGGCGTGAGGTCCATGGCTCAAGCATGGCACGGCAGTGGTGCCATGTCGAGCCATTTGTGGCATCACTTTGGCACCATGGAGGAAACCGCAGGTGGCACCACCCGGAAGTACCTGGCATCCCCCTGTGGAAAGGGCACCGGAAACGGCACCGCCCCGCCGGCCGAAGCCGACGGGGCGGTCACAGGAGGGGGGTCAGCGGGTCAGCGCTGCCAGCCCGCCAGGTAGGCGTCGATCTCGCCGGTCAGCCGCGCCTTGCCGGCCCGGTCCAGGAAGGAGGCCTCGACCGCGTTGCGGGCCAGCGCCGCCACCCCGGTCTCGTCCAGCCCCAGCAGCCGCGCCGCCACCGCGTACTCGGTGTTGAGGTCGGTGCCGAACATCGGCGGGTCGTCGCTGTTGACGGTCACCAGCAGCCCGGAGTCCACCATCTTCTTGATCGGGTGGTCCTCGATCCTCTCCACCGCCCGGGTGGCGATGTTGGAGGTCGGGCAGACCTCCAGCGCGATGCGGTGCTCGCCGAGGTAGTCGAGCAGCGCCGGGTCCTTGACCGCCTGGGTGCCGTGCCCGATGCGCTCGGCGCCGAGCTCGCGGATCGCGTCCCAGACGGTCTGCGGCCCGGTGGTCTCGCCGGCGTGCGGGACGGAGTGCAGGCCGGCCGCCCGCGCCCGGTCGAAGTACGGCTTGAACTGCGGCCGCGGCACGCCGATCTCCGGACCGCCCAGGCCGAAGCTGACCAGGCCCTCGGGGGCCAGCTCGGTGGCCAGGCGGGCGGTCACCTCGGCCGACTCCAGACCGGCCTCGCCCGGGATGTCGAAGCACCAGCGCAGCACCACGCCGAGTTCCTTCTCGGCGCGCAGCCGGGCGTCCTCGATGGCCTCCATGAAGGCGACGTCGGGGATCCCGCGCTTGACCGAGGAGTACGGGGTGATGGTCAGCTCGGCGTACCGGATGTTCTGGCGGGCCATGTCCTCGGCCACGCCGTAGGTGAGCGCGCGGACGTCCTCGGCGTCGCGGACCAGGTCCACGACGCTCAGGTAGACCTCGATGAAGTGGGCGAAGTCGGTGAAGGTGAAGTACTCGGCGAGCGCGGCCGGGTCGGTCGGCACCTTGGACTGGCCCCGGTGGCGGGCGGCCAGTTCGGCGACGACGCGCGGCGACGCCGAGCCGACGTGGTGGACGTGCAGTTCCGCCTTGGGCATCCCGGCGATGAACGCCTCGATGCTCCGGTCTGCGGTGTTACCGGTGGGGTTTCCGATCCGACTTCCGTCCGGCTGGACCACGGGGGTTCCCTTCTTCCTTCTCCGCGCCTTCTACGCGCGTATCGCGATGACGGGGCCCAGGATAGGCCCAAGTCGGAGCAGCCGACCGGGGACGCCGGGGTTCACCCCCCGAGCGCGATCGCCACGGTGTGGATCAGCAGCCCGGCCAGGGCGCCGACCACCGTGCCGTTGATCCGGATGAACTGCAGGTCGCGCCCGACGTTGGCCTCGATCTTGCGCGAGGCGTCGTCGGCGTCCCAGCTCGCCACCGTCTCGGAGATCAGCGAGGTGATCTCGTTCCGGTAGGTGTCGACCAGGTACTGGGCGGCGTCCTGGAGCCAGCCGTCCACCTTGGCCTGCAGCTTGGCATCGGTGGCCAGCCGCTCGCCGAAGCCGCGCACACCGTCGCGGATGCGCCGGCGCAGTTCGCTGTCCTCGTCCTCGGCCGCGCCCATCACCAGCGTGCGCACGGCCGCCCAGGTGGAGTTGATCAGGTCCTGCACCTCGGGGCGGGCCAGCATCTCGACCTTGGCCCGCTCGACCCGGGCGATGGTCTCCGGGTCGGTCTGCAGCTCGGTGGCGAAGTCGGCGAGGAAGTTGTCGATCGCCCCGCGGGCCGGGTGGTTCGGGTCGTCCCGGATGTCGGTGACGAAGCGCAGCAGCTCCTTGTAGACCCGCTCGCCGACCTGGTGGTCGATGAACTTCGGCGTCCAGCCCGGGGTCTTCTGGGAGACCTTCCGGATCACGTCCTCGTGGTTGGCCGTGAGCCAGCCGTGCGCCCGGACGGCCACCAGGTCCACCACGCCGTGGTGCCCGCCGTCCGCGACCACCTTGCCCAGCATCCGGCCCATCGGCTCGGCCACCGAGGTGGCGGCGGCCCGCCGGGTGACCGCCTCGGCGACCACCGCCCGCACGTCGTCGTCGCGCAGCACCGCGAGCACCCCGCGCAGCGCCGCCGAGGCCTCCTTGGTGACGCGTTCGGCGCTGCCCGGCGCGGCCAGCCACTCCCCCAGCCGACGGCCGATGCCGAGCGCCGCGAGCCGGCCGCGCACCACGTGGCCGGCGAGGAAGTTCTCGCCGACGAACTCGCCGAGCGAGCGCCCGAAGGCGTCCTTCTTGGTCGGGATGATCGCGGTGTGCGGGATCGGCAGGCCGAACGGGCGGCGGAACAGGGCCGTCACCGCGAACCAGTCGGCCAGCGCGCCGACCATGCCCGCCTCGGCGGCAGCCGCCACGTACCCCGCCCAGGCGCCGGCGCCGGCCGCCTCGGCCCAGGTGGAGAGGGCGAAGACCAGGGTCGCGAAGGCCAGCAGGCCGGTCGCGATGGTCTTCATCCGGCGGACGCCGCGTCTCTTCTGCTCGTCGGACGCGGTGAACCGGACCCCGGGGCCGGTCCCGCTGAAGGCTTCGTCACTCACCCCGCCAGTCTGCCCGTTGCCCGGCGCGGACGGGGGCGTGCCCCGCGATCACACGCCCCTCGATCGCACACCCTCACGCCGGGCGCGCCATCGGGACCACGCGCCCCCGCACGAAGCACGGCCCCGCGCCCGGTGGAGGAGCCGGGCCGCGACGGCGCCGGTGGAGACCGTGACGTCGGTGGCGGCCCGCAACCGACGCCACGGCGACCGCCCGCGTGAGCACCGCGTCCAGCCCCTCCTCCCGGGGGGACGGCGGCCCCGGTTGACCCTGCGCGCCACCCCGGGCGCGATAGGCGCGCCGGCGACCCGGTGGCTCTTCAGCGCTGACCGGACGGCCGGCGGCAGGCCCAGCTCGCCCGGCCCGACGGTTCAGGCCTCCCGGCTCATCCCCGCCCTCCGTTCACCGAGTTGGCGAGCCGGCGCCACACCCGCGAGCGCCGCAACCCGCGCCGCAGCCGCTCCGGGACGACGCCGCGCCACAACTGCTGGGCCGGGTTGAGCGGCAGGACGGCCTCGACCAGCGGCTCCTCGCCCAGCAGGAACAGCCCGTCCGGCAGGCCGAGCCGGGCGTCCCGGAACGCCGGGTAGCCCGCGTAGCGCCGCCGCCCGTCAGCCACCACCGGCGGCTCGCCGTGCGCGGCCTCGTAGCGGATCTGGTCACGCAGCGCCTCCGGCCTTATGGCGGCGGCGAGTTCGAGCCGCACACGGGCGGCGACCGGCAGCCGGTGGTACACCGCCCGGGCGCCGAAGCGCTCGATCATCCGGCCGACCTCCTCGCACACCCGGCGCTGCAGCCCGTCGTCCAGCAGCAGGAAGCCGTCCTGGAGCAGCCGGGGCACGTCCCAGGCGAAGCTGCGGGCCCGGATGTCGTCCAACTCCTCCCCGACGCCGGCCAGTTCCACGGCCACCTGCTGCAACGCGGCGATCCCGTGCAGCCGGTCCAGCACTCCGGCCCGCTCGGCGACGTCGCCGAGGTCCTCGCGCAGCACCAGGGCGTAGCAGCAGTCGTGACCGCCGTCCGCGGAGCCGCCGTCGACGGCCACCACCTCCAGCCGCCCCGCCGTCGGTGTCCGCCCGACCAGCAAGTCCGGGCAGGCGGTGAGGTGCGGCATGGTGTCGTGGGCCGCGACCACCACGGTCACGTCGGGTACGGACATCGGGCGGCGGGCCTCCGGTGCGCGGTTCGGCAAGGGCTGCACCGTCAACTCGGCCACCCGCCGGGGAGTCACGTGCCCTCCCCGGACGGGTGACGGGCCCCGGACGGGTGACGGGCCCCGAATGTGCGCCCGAACAGCCGGGGACCAGCCGGAGATCAGCCGATCGCGACCTCGGCGTACATCCGCGCGATCACGTCCTCGATGGCCGGCTCCCGCACCGACAGGTCCACCAGCGGGTACCGCGCCGCGACCGCCGCCACGATCGGTGCCGCGCTCTCCCGGGCCGGGAAGGCCAGCCACTGCCGCGGCCCCTCGACCTTCACCACCCGCGCCCCGGCCACCTCGATCGGCGGCCGGGCCTCGGCGAGGTCGACCACCAGCGTGCGCTCGCTGCGCCCGGTGGTGTGCAGCCCGTCCAGCCCGCCGTCGTGGACCACCCGGCCGTGGTCGATCACCATCACCCGGCCGCAGAGCTGCTCGATGTCGGTCAGGTCGTGGGTGGTGAGCAGCACCGTGGTGCCCCGGTCGCGGTTGACCTCGCGCAGGAACTCGCGCACCCGGCCCTTGCTGACCACGTCCAGGCCGATGGTGGGCTCGTCCAGGTAGAGCACCTGGGGGTCGTGCAGCAGCGCCGCCGCGAGGTCGCCGCGCATCCGCTGGCCGAGTGAGAGCTGTCGGACCGGCGTGTCCAACAAGCCGTCCAGGTCGAGCAGTTCGACGCAGCGGCCGAGGTTCTCGCGGTACCGCCGGTCGGGGATGCGGTAGATCCGGCGGGCGAGCTCGAAGGAGTCGCGCAGCGGGAGGTCCCACCACAGGGTGGTGCGCTGGCCGAAGACGACGCCGATCCGGCGGGCCAGCGCGACGCGTTCGCGGGCCGGGTCGACCCCGGCGACGCGCAGCCGTCCGGCGCTGGGGACGAGGATGCCGGTGAGCATCTTGACGGTGGTCGACTTGCCGGCGCCGTTGGGCCCGATGTAGCCGACGCACTCGCCGGCCTCGACGGTGAAGCTCAGCCCGTCGACCGCGCGCACCTCGCGCTTGGTCCGGCTGAACCGGCCGGTGCGGGCCCGCACGGTGAACGTGCGGTGGACGTCCTGGAGTTCGATCAGTGCCACGGTGATTCCTCACGGGAGGTACGGCGCGGGGCGGGGCCTCATGGAAGGCCCTGCCCCGCGCGAGGTACGAAGGGTCAGCTGCCGGTGCCGCGGTAGGCGCGCAGTCCGGCCCGCCAGGCGAGCCCGGCGGCGGCGACGCACAGCGCGGCGGCGACCGGGGAGGCGTACTGGAAGGCGGTGGGCAGGCCGAGCGGGTCGGGCCGGCCGAGGATGTGCAGGGCGGGCAGCCAGTTGACGAAGGCGAGCGGGACGCCGAAGACCACCCCGGCGACCAGCTCCTTGGCGAAGACGGTCGGCGGGTAGTGCAGCAGGGTCGCGCCGCCGTAGGTGAAGGAGTTCTGGATCTCCTTGGACTCGCCCCACCAGAACTGGACGGTGGCGCCGCCGATGTAGATCGCGCCGAAGATGACGCTGCCGCACACCAGCAGGACGGGCACCAGCAGCACCCGGTCCCAGGTCCAGTGCACGTCCAGGGCGGCCAGCGACCAGGCCAGCACCGCCGTGGCCTGGAGCGGGCGGCCGAGCCGGCGCAGGGTGAAGCGTTCGGCGCACAGCTGGGAGAGCGCGGGCGCGGGGCGGATCAGCATGGTGTCCAGCGTGCCGTTCATGATCCGCACGCCGAGGCCGTCGGCCGAGCCGACCAGCAGGTTGGCCATGCCGAGGGAGAAGGTCGCGGTGGCGTAGAGGAAGGCGATCTCCGGCAGGTTCCAGCCGCCGAGTTCGTCGGTGTGCCGGAACATGATCACCAGCACGACGAAGTCGAGGGAGTGGGTGACCAGGCTGGCCAGCAGGTTCAGCAGGAAGGAGGCCCGGTAGGCCATCATCGAACGCATCCACATCCGGGCGCAGAGCCACCAGGAGCGGACCGCCCAGGCCGTGCGCGCGGCGAGGGGCTCAGCCACCCTGCACCACCACCCTGCGGGTCGCCAGCCACTGCGCGCCCCGCCCGGCGGCGAGCAGCGCGGCCGCCCAGCCGAGCTGGAAGCCGAGCTCCGCGAGCAGTCCGGCGCCGGTGGCCCGCTCCAGGAAGACGTCGGTCGGCACCTTGATCAGCGCCGCCCAGGGCAGCACCCGGCCGAGGTCGCCGAGCCAGCCGGGGAAGAGCGCGATCGGCAGCAGCATCCCGGAGAAGAACATCGAGACCACCAGCATCACCGCACGCACCCCTTCCGAGTCGTGCAGCCAGAAGCCGGTGATCGAGACCAGGAACCGCAGCCCGAAGCTGACCAGCAGCGCCAGCAGCCCGGAGAGCAGGAAGAACGCCCAGGTCAGCGGCTGTTCAGGCATCCGGGTGCGGAACACCAGGGCGCCGACCAGCATCGGCACGGTGCCGCGGATCAGCGCCTGGAAGGCGGCCCGGCCGAGGTCGGTGGCCAGCCACCAGCCCTGGAAGTCGACCGGGCGGTAGAGGTCGACGGCGATGTCCCCGGAGCGGAAACGGTCCTGGACGTCGTCCTGGAAGCCGCCGCCCCAGACCGCGATCGTGACCAGCAGGCCCTGGCTGACCCAGATGTAGGTGACGGCCTGGCTCTGGTCGTAGCCGCCGAGACCGGGGCGGGCCTGCCAGAGGGCGAGGAAGGAGGAGGCGAGGATGATGCCGAAGACGGTGTTGGTGAAGGTGCCGGCCAGGGTGGCGGCCCGGTAGGTGGAGTAGCGGCGGAAGGCTCCGCGGGCGACGGCAGCGTAGAGCCCGAGGGGCGAGCCGGCGGCGGTATCGGGGGGCTTCGCCCCCACCGTGACAGCATTCTGCATATTGTCTCCTTGTCGACAAATAGGGGCAGGCGGGTGCCCCCACACGCATCAGCGCACGACCCAGTGGCTCCGACCGGCCGTCCCCGGGGGTACCGGGCCGGGCGGGCGGAGCTGCCAGAAGTGGGTGCGCTATGTGGTTTGCACCTTTCACCGTACCGCCGGCCCTCCCGGCCCGCACCCGGATTTCCGACGCACCCCGGGGCACGGACCCGCCGCACGCAACCGTGCAGTTCAGGCGCCCTGCCAGCACTGATCGGACGTCATATAGCAGATAATCTCGACATGACCTTGAGCACCCGACGCCAGGCCAAACGGGCCGCCCGCCGCGAGGCCCGCCGCGCCCTCCCCCTCTGGCGCCGGCTCCTGCCCACCTGGCGGGTCACCCTCGGCACCCTCACCGCGCTACTGCTGCTCGCCGTCGGCGCCTTCGCCGTGCTCTACGTCATCGTCCCGGTGCCCGACCCCAACGCCCATGCCGTCGCCCAGAACAACATCTACCTCTACTCCGACGGCACCACCGAGATCGCCCACACCGGAGCCGTCAACCGCACCGACGTCACCATCGACCAGATCCCGCTGCAGACCCAGCAGGCCGTCGTCTCCGCCGAGGACCGCACGTTCTACCAGAACCGCGGCATCGACCTGAAGGGCATGCTCCGGGCCGGCTGGAACACCCTGCTCGGCAAGGGCATGCAGGGCGGCTCCACCATCACCCAGCAGTACGTCAAGAACTACTACCTGACCCAGGACCAGACCTTCGAACGCAAGGGCCGCGAACTCTTCATCGCCCTCAAGGTCGACCAGCAGCGCGACAAGAAGGAGATCCTGGCCGGGTACCTCAACAGCAGCTACTTCGGCCGCGGCGCCTACGGCATCCAGAGCGCCGCCAAGGCCTACTACGGCGTCGACGTCTCCGGACTCACCCTCGGCCAGGGCGCCTACCTCGCCTCCCTGCTCCAGGCCCCCAGCCTCTACGACGTCAAGACCGCCACCCCCGCCAACCGCGAGAAGGCCATCGCCCGCTGGAACTACGCCCTCGACGGCATGGTCCAACTCGGCTTCCTCACCACCGCCGACCGCGCCGCCACCACCTTCCCCGAGCCGATCGACCCCCAGCCCGCCACCGGCCTCTCCGGCCAGGCCGGCTACCTCGTCGGCGTCGCCGACGACTACCTGATCTCCTCCGGCACCATCGACGCCCCCACCCTCAAGGCCGGCGGCTGGCGCATCACCACCACCTTCGAGAAGCCCCGGCAGGACGCCTTCGTCAAGGCCGTCCAGAACGAACTCACCGACGAACTCGACCCCAAGACCCGCCCCACCACCGACACCGACGTCCGAGTCGCCGGCGCCTCCGTCGACCCCGCCACCGGCCGCGTCGTCGCCGTCTACGGCGGCCCCGACTACGCCAAGCAGCCCTACAACGACGCACTGCGCCAGGACAACCAGATCGGCTCCACCTTCAAACCGATCGACCTCGCCGCCGGCCTGATCGCCCAGCACACCCTGGACGGCCGCCCGATCACCACCGAGACCCGCTACGACGGCAGCAGCGAACGCCCCGTCACCGGCGGCCCCACCCCCTACGCGCCGCCCAACGAGGACGACGTCGACTACGGCAACATCACCCTGCGCTACGCCATGGTCAAGTCCGTCAACTCCGTGTACGCCCAGGAGGGCGTGGACGCCGGACTCACCCGCGTCCGCGAGACCGCCGTCAAACTCGGCATCCCCGACAGCGTCCGCGGCATGGACCCGGCCAACACCTCGATGACCCTCGGCACCGCCACCCCCAGCGCCCTCGACCTGGCCGGCGCCTACGCCACCTTCGCCAACCACGGCGAGGCGCACACCCCGTGGTCCGTCCTCAAGCTCGAACGCGTCAACCCCGGCGGCGCCGTCGACGTCCCCAAGATGCCCGAACACAAGGCCACCACCGCCATGGACCGCAGCATCGCCGACTCCGTCACCGACGTGCTGCGCGACGTCGTCAGCCCGCGCGGCACCGGCGCCGCCGCCCTCGACCTCGGCCGCCCCGCCGCCGGCAAGACCGGCACCACCGACTCCAACCTCTCCGCCTGGTTCGCCGGCTTCACCCCCGAACTCACCACCACCGTCGGCCTGTTCCGAGAGAACCCGAAGAGCCACGCCAAGGAACCGCTGGCCGGCACCGCCGGCCTCACCCGGATCAACGGCGGCGCCTTCCCCACCAAGATCTGGACCGACTACATGACCGCCGCCCTGAACGGCACCACCACCCAGCAGTTCGACCTGCAGACCGGCCGCAGCAACCCGGACCCCGGCAACTGGACCCCCACCGGCACCCCCGGCAGCACTCCCCCGAGCGCCAGCACCACCCCCGGCACCGCCGCCACCCCCACCGGCGCCCCCGCGCCCACCACCCACACCCACGCCCCCAGCGCGCCCCCCACCACCGACGCACCCGCTCCCGGCCCGGCCGCCCCCAGCCCGCAGAACCCGGAGCCCACCCCCAGCCAGGAGGAACAGCCCAGCCCCACCGCCCGGCCCACCCAGACGACCCGGCCCACCAAGCCCACCAGCCAGCCCACCGCCACCGCCGGACCCACCAACTCGGCGACGGCACCCGCGCAGTGAGCTAGCTCCCGGCGACCAGCTCCCGCTCCAACCCCGTCCGGAACCGCGGCGTCACCCGCACCTCCCCCAGCCAGCCCGCCAGCCGCTCCGCCTCCGCCGCGACGGCCCGCCCGGCCTGCGCCCCGACGTCCCGGAACAGCCGCCACACCAGCTCACCGTCCGCCCGCTGCGCCCAGCCGCCCACCACCTCGCCGCACCACCACACCGTCGGCCCTGCGTTGCCCGCCCGGTCGAACAGCGCCGGCACGTCCTCCGGCCGCAGGTACCAGTCCCGCCCGCGCCAACCCATCACCGCCGGGTCCAACGCCGGCAACAGCGCCGCCCACGGTTCCGGCGCCGGCACCGGAGCCTCGTCCCCCGGCAGCACCAACGCGGCCGAACCGTCCGCCAACGCCACGTCCCGCGCCCCGACGTCCACCAGCGCCCTGCGGACGTCCCCCAACGTCCAGCCCGTCCACCACTTCACGTCCTCGACCGTCGCCGGACCGTACGCCGCCAGCCAGCGCCGCACCACCTCCGCCTTCGCCTCCCGCACCGGCACCTCCGACCACTGCGGCACCAGCGCCCACGGATAGCTGCTGCTCAGCCAGGAACCACGCGGACGGCAGCGACGCACGTGCCCGTCCGAGGCCAGCAGCCTCAGCAGCCGACTGCCCACGCTCTGCCTCGCCTCGTACGGCTTGCCCGCCGACATCAGCATCGTCTCGCGCAACTGCGGGACGTCGTCCCCGAGTTGCCTGGTCGTCGCCTCGCCCCGCCGCGCCAGCGCGGCCAACACCTCGAGCTCCGCCTCCGCCAGCCGCGCCTCGTCCCAGCCCTCGGCGTGGTCCCGCAGGTGCTTGAGCAGCGTCGCCCGCTCCTTGAGCGCGATCGCCCGCGCCGCCGCCGAACTCACGTACGGGGCGAAGGCCTCCGTCACCGCGAAGATCGTCCGCCGCATCGACAGCAGCTTCACCAGCGACACGTCCTCGTACAGCGCCCGGTCCACCTCCGCCGCCGAAGGCTCGGCCAACCGCGCACAGGCCGACAGGTACACCGTGGCCGCGTCCGTCGCGTGCAGCCCGACCACCGCGTCGGCCACGTCCTCCACCCGCGCCGCCCGCGCCGAGGGCGCCAACAGCTGCCGCCGCCCCAACCGGGCCCGCCGCTCCGCATCGCCGATCACCGGCACAGCCTCGCTCATGCCCGGACCCTAGCGCCCGCCTCCGACAAGCTGCGCCCGCACGGCCTCCGAGCGCGCCGACGGGCGCCGTCCCGGGACAGCGCCCGTCCTCAAGTCACACGCCCCCGGTCACAGGTACAGCCCGGTCGACCCCTCGGTGTCCCCGAAACGGGTCGCCGCCACCGCGTGCAGGTCGCGCTCGCGCAGCAGCACGTAGGTGGCGCCCCGGACCTCGACCTCCAGCTTGTCCTCCGGGTCGTACAGCACCCGGTCACCCGGCTCCACCGCACGCACGCTCTGGCCCACCGCGACGGCCTCGGCCCAGGTGCACCTCTTACTCAGCTCAGCGGTCGCCGGGATCAGGATGCCGCCGGTCGAGCGGCGCTCACCCTCGCTGCCCTCGGTGCGCACCAGCACGCGGTCGTGCAGCATCCGGATCGGCAGCTTCTCGCCCAGCCGGTCGTGCCGCACGGGCTCGTGCTCCTGCTCGGAGCGGGTCGGTTCGTCGTTCGTACTCACGGTCCCGAAGGTACCTCCCCCGGGCGCGCGGCGTGACGCCAGCCCGACATACGGAAGGCCGGGCCCCCACGGGCGCCCGGCCGTTCCGGCACCGCCGTTCAGTCCTTGCGGCGCCGACGGGAGGAGGCGATCAGCAGCACCAGGCCCACGCCGACCAGCGCGGCCGGGACGACGCGCTCCCTGCGCGGCTGCCCCTTCTCGTCCACGAACTGCGCCCGGACCTTCTCCACCAGGCCGTTCGCGGCCACGTACGCCCGGCCCGCCTTCTCCTCGACGGTGGCCATCGCCTTCGCCTTGACCTGGGCGGAGACGGTGCTCGGGTGGATCCGCACGGCCAGCTCGTCCAGGGTCTCCGCCAGCCGGTCGCGGGTGCGCTCGATGTCCGCCTCGATCTGGGCGGTCGTCCGCTCCGGCTTGTCCTGCGTGCTCGCCTCGCCCACTCGGGCCACCCCATTCACTTGCCGATGTCGTCCTGGTCGTCCTGCGCGACCGACCCAGTTTGTCAGCTGCCGAGCACGGCCGCGCGGCCCCACCCACCAACGGAGGTAAGTTTGCCGTGGTACGACCGCCCGTCCCAGCCGCACGCACCAGGAGAGTCCACCCCATGACTGAGCGTCTCCAGCCCGGCGACACCGCGCCCGCCTTCAGCCTGTCCGACGCCGACGGCAACCAGGTCTCCCTCGCCGACCACCTGGGCCGCAAGGTCATCGTCTACTTCTACCCCAAGGCCCTCACCCCGGGGTGCACCAAGCAGGCCTGCGACTTCACCGACAACCTGGAGGTCTTCGCGGGCGCCGGCTACGACGTCATCGGCATCTCGCCGGACCAGCCGGAGAAGCTCGGCAAGTTCCGCGAGGCCGAGGACCTCAAGGTCACGCTGCTGTCCGACCCGGACCACGCCGCCCTGGAGGCGTACGGCGCCTACGGCGAGAAGCAGAACTACGGCCGCACCTACCTGGGCGTGATCCGCTCCACCGTGGTCGTCGACGAGCAGGGCAAGGTCGAGCGCGCGCTGTACAACGTCAAGGCCACCGGGCACGTCGCCAAGCTGCTGCGCGACCTCAAGGTCGAGGCCTGATCACTCCGAACGAAGCGGTGGCGGCACACCCCCCGACCGGGTGCGCCGCCACCGTCCCCCACCTCAACGGGCCGTCATCGGGTCAGCAGGCCCCGAGGTCGCTCCAGACGCCGACGTGCCCGAAGGCGTAGTTGAGGTGGGTGACCTTGTCCCAGGGGATGTCGCTCACCAGATACGGCTGGTCACCATTCTTGCCGGTGCGCCAGCCGGTGAAGTACCCGATGATGCAGCGCTGGTGATCCGCGCCCATCTCCTCGCGCCCGTCGGTGTCGTAGACCGATCAGTACGGGACGTCCACCCCGGGCGTCCGGTACAGCCCGTCCGGTCGACAGGCCGCGTCGTCGACGGCCACCGACGCCTGCGAGGGCGCCGCGCCCAGCATCGCCATCACCAGCCCGGCCAGCGAGGCGGCAGCCACCGAGGCGAACCCCGCTCGGGCGCTCTCATGGCGGAACGCAGCGGTGGGACGCCACTCCGCCGTGGTTCGGATCAACACCCGGTCCTCCAGGAGAGAGTGCCGGCGCGTGCCTGTGGGGGAGCACGCACGTGGGGGACTGCAATTGGCGCCGAAGCTATGTGGTCTGGACCATAGAGGTCAATAGGTCTGCACCAATTGGCAAACACTTCCCAAACCTCCGACAGGCCGTAACCAATCGTCCCGCCGATCGTTCGCATGCTGGGGAAGGGGCACGCAACTGCCCACGGGGGAACAGTCATGCTGGCCAACTACACCCGCGAACTGCTCACGAGCATCGCGACCACCTCCACCTCGCTCGACGAGATGCTGACTGCGCTCGGCCGGGTGCCAAACCTCGACCGGCGAAAGTACCTTCGCCGCAAGCTCACCGAGTACGGGATCGACACCTCGCACTTTCACCCAGCTGGAACCGTCTACACCCGAGAGCTCCTCCAGGAAGCCGTCGCAGTGTCCCACAGCGTGGCCGGGGTCGTGCGCTACCTCCACAAACGACAGGCCGGCGGCACGCAAGCCCACATCGGGCGCCGCATCAAGGCGCTCGGCATCGACACGTCACACTTCACCGGACAGGCCCACGCCCGAGGCAAGCGGCTCCCCACCCGAATCCCGGCCGCGCAGCTCCTCGTACAGCGCCCCGCGGAAGCCAAACGGCTCCCCGGCTCGCGGATCCGCAGCGCATTGGCCGAACTCGGCTGGCCGGAACTCTGCGAGAGCTGCGGCACCGGCCCCGAGTGGTGCGGACAGCCGATGACGCTGGAAGTCGACCACATCAACGGCGACTGGTCGGACAACCGGCCGGACAACCTCCGGCTGCTCTGCCCGAACTGTCACGCCGTCACTGACACCTACTGCGGGCGGAACAAGAACAAGCGCAAAGCGTCACACGGAATCGCGGTGTTTTCGCCGGGAGCAAAGCCCTAAACTAGAGGCCAGGCGGCCTTGGCGTAACGGCAGCCGCGCCGGACTTAGGATCCGGTGGGGGAAACCCCGTGAGGGTTCGAATCCCTCAGGCCGCACCAGCCTTACACCTAAGATTCGAAGGCCCGCCCCGGATGATCCCGGGGCGGGCCTTCAGTCTTCAGCAACAGCCCGTCAGCCCAGCAGCTCCTTCACTGCCGCTACCAGGCCCCGGAACGCCTGCCCCCGGTGGCTGATGGCGTTCTTCTCGTCCGCCGTCAGCTCCGCGCACGTACGCGTCTCGCCGAGGGGCTGGAGGATCGGGTCGTAGCCGAACCCGCCGTCGCCGGTCGGGGCGGTGCGCAGGGTGCCGAGGAGGCGGCCCTCGACGACGCGCTCGGTGCCGTCGGGCAGGGCGAGGGCGGCGGCGCAGAAGAAGTGGGCGCCGCGGTGAGCGGCGTCGATGTCGGAGAGCTGGGCGAGCAGCAGGTCGAGGTTGGCGCGGTCGTCGCCGTGCTTGCCGGACCAGCGGGCGGAGAAGATGCCGGGCGCGCCGTTGAGGACGTCCACGCAGAGGCCGGAGTCGTCGGCGACGGCGGGCAGGCCGGTGGCTCGGGCCAGGGCGTGTGCCTTGAGCAGGGCGTTCTCGGCGAAGGTGATGCCGGTCTCGGGGACGTCCGGGATCTCGGGGTAGGCGTCGGCGCCGACGAGTTCGACGTCCAGGCCGGCGTCGGTGAGGATGGCGCGCAGCTCGGCGACCTTGTGCTGGTTGCGGGTGGCGAGGATCAGGCGGGTGGACATATCACCCACCCTATCCAGAGCGTGGGGAGGATCAGCCGGTGCAGACGGAGGTGAGGTTGCCCGCCGCGTCGCCGAGCGGCTTGAGGTCGGGGGCTTCCTTCTTGTCGACGGCCTGCTGGACCTTGTCAGCCTGCTTCTGCAGGTCGGTCACGGCCTTGGCGACGTCGGTGCTCTTCGAGTTCTTCCCGATCTGGTCGAGGTCGCCCTTGAGCTTCTGCAGCGCCTTGCCGGCGGCGGCCGAGTCGTTGCTGGCGTTGTCGTAGGCCTTGGTGAGGTCGGCGATGTCGCCGGTGACCTTCACGGCGGTGTTGCCGCAGTCGATCGCCTTCTGGGCGGCGGAGCAACTCACCATGCTGAGCGGGAGGATCGCGATCAGTCCGGCCACGGCGAGGGCGGTGGGGCGGGCGATGCTGGACGGCATCCGGTCCTCCTGGGGGGCGCGGGTTCCGTGGGGAGGGACGCGCGTCACGGGGTGCGCGGTTCCCGCAGCGGGGGTGCTGCGGGAACCGTACGGGCTGCGGGCCGGGCCTGTACAGCAGGCCGTCCGACGGTGCGTCGGGTGGTGCGCCTGGAGTGGTCGACGGCCGTGCGCCCGGCGGGGGTTCAGCCCTCCAGGGCCTTACGCTGGATGCCGTCGAGCTCGGCGCAGCCGAGGGTGCCGAGGTCGAGCAGCCGGTTGAGGAGGTCGCGGTCGAAGGGGGCGCCTTCGGCGGTGCCCTGGACCTCGACGAAGCGGCCGTCGGAGGTGCAGACGATGTTCATGTCGGTCTCGGCGCGCACGTCCTCCTCGTACTGGAGGTCGAGCATCGGGACGCCGTCGATGATGCCGACGCTGACGGCGCTGACGCCGCCGGTGATCGGCTGGCCCTTGGCTCGCAGCAGTTTGCGTTCGCGGGCCCAGGAGACGGCGTCGACCAGGGCGACGTAGGCGCCGGTGATGGCGGCGGTGCGGGTGCCGCCGTCGGCCTGGAGGACGTCGCAGTCGAGCACGATGGTGTTCTCGGCGAGGGCGCGGTGGTCGACGACGGCGCGCAGCGAGCGGCCGATGAGGCGGCTGATCTCGTGGGTGCGGCCGCCGATGCGGCCCTTGACGGCTTCGCGGTCGCCGCGGGTGTTGGTGGCGCGGGGGAGCATGGAGTACTCGGCGGTGACCCAGCCCTCGCCGCTGCCCTTGCGCCAGCGCGGGACGCCCTCGGTGACGCTGGCGGTGCAGAGCACCTTGGTGTCGCCGTAGGAGATGAGGACGGAGCCTTCGGCGTGCTTGCTCCAGCCCCGTTCGATGGTAATGGGGCGGAGCTGTTCGGGGGTGCGGCCGTCGATGCGTGACATAGGCACTGAGCGTAGTCGCTCCGGTCGCCGGTTCCGGATGTGCCTCGGCCCGCCGTCCCCCTGAGCGGGTCGGCGGGCCGGGTGTGGTGAGCCTGGGTGGCTCAGCTCACATCATGTCCTCGATGTCGGCGGCGATCGGGTCGGCGTCGGTGCCGATGACGACCTGGATCGCGGTGCCCATCTTGACGACGCCGTGGGCGCCGGCGGCCTTGAGGGCGGCCTCGTCGACCAGGGAGGCGTCCTTGACCTCGGTGCGCAGGCGGGTGATGCAGCCTTCGACCTCTTCGATGTTCTCGATGCCGCCCAGACCGGCGACGATCTTCTCAGCCTTGCTGGCCATCTGGTTTCTCCCTCTGTCTCGGCCCTTCGGCGGCTCTGCCGGGTGCCGTCCTGCGCTGTGCTTTGGGGTGGGCCTCGACCGTCGGGCGGTGAGGTCCGTGCCGGAGGCTGACGCGGGTTCAGCTGCGGTCGTGCTGGCGGGCAGCGCGACAAGCATGACCCGAGCCGGTCCGGCATGCCACGTTAGACCACTTTTGGCCCATTTCAGCGCGCAGGCTTCCGACCGCCGCCCGAGGATGACGATCAGCGGGGCTCGCGTCCCGACGTCCGACCTGCGCCCCAAAGTGGTCTACACCAATATATGTGTACTCCGGTGAACGCAGGAAGGACCCCGGGTGTTCCTGGCCCCGCCCGAGGGTCCCGCACCGGGTCTCCCGACGGCAACTGCTCCCGGAGGCGGATGATGAGTTCGACAGGAGCCACGGCCCCGCGGACCGCCCGGTGGCACACCTTCTACGGCGGACTCCAGAAGATGGGCCGCTCGCTGCAGCTGCCGGTCGCGGTGCTCCCCGCGGCCGGCATCCTCAACCGGCTCGGCCAGCCCGACGTCTTCGGCAAGGACGGCCTGGGCTGGACCGACGTCGCCAAGGTGTTCGCGGCGGCCGGCGGCGCCCTGCTCGACTCCGCGCTCGGCCTGCCGATGCTGTTCTGCATCGGTGTGGCGATCGGCATGG
This sequence comes from Kitasatospora sp. NPDC056531, assembly GCF_042794375.1. Lineage (NCBI taxonomy): Bacteria > Bacillati > Actinomycetota > Actinomycetes > Kitasatosporales > Streptomycetaceae > Kitasatospora > Kitasatospora sp. NPDC056531. The sequence continues at coordinate 43,017 of NZ_JBHTTU010000015.1, forward strand.
CCAAGAAGGCGGACGGCTCGACGGCCCTGGCCGCCGTGGTCGGCTTCCTCGTCTACTACAAGGTCCTGCACGCCTTCCCGGAGAGCTGCAAGGCGCCGACGGTGCTGGTCAGCGACCAGTGCGTGGACTTCTCCTCGGCGAAGGCGGCCAACGCGACGTACCAGAACCCGGGGGTGCTCGGCGGCATCCTGATCGGCCTGATGTCGGCCTGGCTGTGGGTGCGGTACCACCGCACCAGGCTGGTCGACTGGCTGGGCTTCTTCAACGGCCGCCGCCTGGTGCCGATGATCACCGCACTGGTCGGCATGCTGACCGCCGCGCTCGCGCTGTGGGTCTGGCCGCCGATCGGCCGCGCTCTGTTCGACTTCTCGCAGAACCTCGCCGATCTCGGCGCGGGCGGTGCCGGCCTCTTCGGCCTGTTCAACCGCGCACTACTGCTGATCGGCATGCACCAGCTGCTGAACACCTTCGTCTGGTTCCAGTTCGGGGAGTTCACCAAGGCCGACGGCACCATCGTGCACGGCGACATCCCGCGATTCCTGGCGGGCGACCCGACGGCCGGCCAGTTCCAGTCCGGTTTCTTCCCCATCATGATGTTCGCGCTGCCCGCCGCCGCGCTCGCGATCGCCCACGCCGCCAAGCCGCACCGCCGCAAGGAGATCTACGGCCTGATGCTCTCGGTCGGCCTGACCTCCTTCGTCACCGGCGTCACCGAGCCGATCGAGTACTCCTTCGCCTACATCGCCCCGGCCCTGTACGGCGTGCACGCGCTGCTGACCGGCGCCTCGATGGCGGTCACCTGGGGGCTCGGGGTGCACGACGGCTTCAGCTTCTCGGCCGGCCTGACCGACTACGTGATCAACTGGGGGCTGGCCACCAAGCCGTGGCTGATCATCATCATCGGACTCTGCTTCGCCGCGGTGTACTACGCGCTCTTTTGGTTCATCATCGTGAAATTCGACCTGAAAACACCGGGCCGCGAGGAGGAGGGTGAGGTCGAGGACGTCACCAAGGCCTGAATCCCGCCGCCCCGCACATCGCCCGCAAAGGCCCTTGGACCCGACGGCCCGGGGGCCTTCGCCATTTCGGGAAAGGACTGAATTCCCGGACCGATGGCCGCGGAGAAGATAATTCGGCCGCGATCCGGCCACCCGGCAACGCTCCCGATCGCGCCCGACCGCGGGTGGGGGACGCCACATCCGGCACGTCCGCGACGCCACGATCACTCTCAGCAGCCGTCGCGCACGCCCCGGAGCGGCGGGATCGTCCGGCGCGACCCCGGGCGCCCGCCCCGGCCCGGCGCCGCACGGCGACGGCGCTTTTTGTTGCGCAAATAGCCAAAATCCCAATCGCGACTGAAATCATGATCGTCGTTCCGCGACTAGGTTTCGATTTCATAGCGCTTCCGGGCGGCGGTGCTTTCCGGGGTTCCCCGCCTTCTCCACCCGTGCTACAAAACTGGTCTACACCACACGTGGTGTAGACCAGTTCGCGGTTCGGCCCCCTGTGTCTTCCCCCGACCGACCGCCATGCCGTTAGGAACCCACCCCCATGAGTCAGTCTGCGCAGGCACCGACGCCCGCCACGGCTCCGGCCACGCCAAGCCCCGCCAAGAAGTTCGGCCAGAACCTCCTCCAGGGCCTGCAGAAGATCGGTCGCAGCCTCCAGCTGCCGATCGCCGTGCTCCCCGCCGCCGGCCTGCTGCTGCGCCTCGGCCAGGACGACGTGTTCGGCAAGGACGGCCTCGGCTGGGACAAGGTCGCCTCGGTCTTCGCCACTGCCGGTGACGGCGTCTTCAGCAGCCTGCCGCTGCTGTTCGCGGTGGGCATCGCGATCGGCTTCGCCAAGAAGGCGGACGGCTCCACCGCCCTCGCCGCGCTGGTCGGCTTCCTGGTGTACAAGAACGTGCTCACCGCGTTCCCGGTCACCGAGGGCCACATCGAGGGCGACAAGTGGATCAAGCCGGTCTACCAGGACCCGGGCGTGCTCGGCGGCATCGTGATCGGCCTGCTGGCCGCCGTGCTGTGGCAGAAGTACCACCGCACCAGGCTGGTCGACTGGCTCGGCTTCTTCAACGGCCGCCGCCTCGTCCCGATCATCATGGCCTTCGTCGGCACCGGCGTCGGTGTGCTCTTCGCCCTGACCTGGGGCCCGGTCGGCGACGCCATCAAGAGCCTGAACGACAGCCTGATCGGCGCCGGCGCGTTCGGCGCGGGTGCCTTCGGCCTGGTCAACCGCGGTCTGCTGCCGGTCGGCATGCACCAGTTCGTGAACTCCTTCGCCTGGTTCCAGACCGGTGACTTCACCCAGCCGGACGGCACCGTCGTCCACGGTGACCTGCACCGCTTCTTCGCCGGCGACCCGACCGCCGGTCAGTTCATGTCCGGCTTCTACCCGATCATGATGTTCGCGCTGCCCGCGGCCGCGCTGGCCATCGCCCACGCCGCCAAGCCGCACCGCCGCAAGGCGGTCACCGGCATGATGATGTCGCTGGCCCTGACCTCCTTCGTGACCGGTGTCACCGAGCCGATCGAGTTCGCCTTCGTCTTCATCGCCCCGGTCCTGTACGTCATCCACGCACTGCTCACCGCGGTCTCGATGGCCGTCACCTGGGCCCTCGGCGTGCACGACGGCTTCACCTTCTCCGGCGGTCTGATCGACTACGCGCTGGCCTGGAACAAGGCCACCGACCCGTGGCTGATCATCCCGATCGGCCTGGTCTTCGCCGCGCTGTACTACTTCCTCTTCCGCTTCGCGATCACCAAGTTCGACCTCAAGACCCCGGGTCGCGAGGACGACGACGAGATCGAGGACGTGACCAAGGCCTGAAGCCCGTCCGTCCCCGCCGTCGAGGCCCCGCCCGGCCGCTGCTCACCCAGCGGCCCGGCGGGGCCTCGCGCGTGCCCGGGGGTCGCGGCTCGCGGAAACAGCTGTTGACGAACCGACGGACCCCCTGGTCAACTGAAGCGGTGAACGCCTCGTGCCCGCTGGTCACCCGCAGCCACATCGACTTCGGTCGCGTGTGGTCCGCGGCGTGTCGCGGCTGAGCTGACCGTTCCCCCGCCGCCGCCCGGCTGACGTCCCGCCCGGCGCCGGTCCTCCTCCCCTTCCGCCCGCCCGGGCCCAGCCCGTCCACGGGCCGTCACCGCGCGGCCGCGCACTCCCGGGTGCCGACGGCCGCCCGCACGCGTCCCCACGTGTGCGCACGAGGAAAGTCAGGCTCGCCATGCCCCGCCAGTTGCACCTGTCCGCCGCCGTCGACGCCGCCACCGAACAGCCGGGCCGCCTCGACGCCGGGTACTACGCCGACCTCGCCCGCCTCGCCGAGCGGGCCACCCTGGACTTCGTCACCCTCGACGACTCCTTCACCGCCGAACCGCGCCGCCCCGACGCACTCGCCACCCTCGCCCGGATCGCCCCGCTGACCAGCCGGGTCGGACTGGTGCCCACCGTCACCACCACCCACACCGAGCCCTTCCACACCTCGATCTCGGTCAACACCCTGGACTGGGTGAGCGAGGGCCGGGCCGGCTGGCTGCTCGGCGTCTCCACCACCGAGGCCGAGGCAAGGGCCTTCGGCCGCCGCCCGGTCGCCCCCGAGGACGAGCTGTGGGCCGAGGCGGCCGACGCCGCCGAGGTCGCCGCCCGGCTCTGGGACAGTTGGGAGGACGACGCGGAGATCCGCGACACCGCCACCGGCCGCTTCATCGACCGCGAGAAGCTGCACCACATCGACTTCGAGGGGCCGTACTTCGCGGTCCGCGGCCCGTCCATCACCCCGCGCCCGCCACAGGGCCGCCCGGTGGTTGCCGTCCCGGTGGCCGCCGCCGACCTCGCCCGGGACGCCTCGCCGGGCGGGCGCGCCCGGGTGGCCACCGCGATCCGGTACGCCGACGTGGTGCTGCTCGACGCCCCCGACCGGGCCGCCCGACTGACCGCCGCCACCGAACTGCGGCTGCGCTCCGGCGAGCACCTGCGCATCCTCGCCCGGCTCGACGCCGCCCTGCCCGACCGGGCCGCCGAGGAGCGGCTGCTCGCCGAACTCACCGCGGCCAGCACCGGCGTGGACGGCTTCCACCTCGCCCCCGCCGAACCCGAACGCGACCTGACCGCCGTCGCCGAGCGGATCGCCCCCGCCCTGCGCGCCACCGGGCTGCTGCGCACCGGGTACTCCGGCCGCACCCTGCGCGACCACCTCGGCCTGGCCCGCCCGGCCAGCCGCTACGCGGCCCCCGCCGACTCCGAGAACGCCGGCACCGAGAACGCCGGCACCGAGAACGCCGACTCCCCCGCCCTCGCCGAGGTGACCCGATGACGGACCGTCCGCTCAAGCAGATCCACCTCGCCGCGCACTTCCCCGGCGTCAACAACACCACGGTGTGGAGCGACCCGGCCTCCGGCAGCCACATCGAGTTCGCCTCCTTCCGACACCTCGCGCAGACCGCCGAGCGCGGGAAGTTCGACTTCTTCTTCCTCGCCGAGGGCCTGCGGCTGCGCGAGACCAACGGCCGCATCCACGACCTGGACGTGGTCGGCCGCCCCGAGTCGATCACCGTGCTGAACGCGCTGGCCGCCGTCACCGAACGGCTGGGCCTCGCCGCCACGGTGAACGCCACCTTCAACGAACCGTACGAACTCGCCCGCCGCTTCGCCTCCTTGGACCACCTCTCCGGCGGCCGCGCGGCCTGGAACGTGGTCACCTCCTCCGACGCCTTCACCGGCGAGAACTTCCGCCGCGGCGGCTACCTCGACCGCGCCGACCGTTACTCCCGGGCCGCCGAATCCGTCCAACTGGCACGGGAGTTCTGGGACGCCGGGGAGCAGGGCGTCCGTCACCGCGGCCCGCAGTTCGAGGTCGAGGGCCGGCTCTCGCTGCCCCGCCCGCCGCAGGGCCACCCGGTCGTCATCCAGGCCGGCGACTCCGACGAGGGCCGGGAGTTCGCCGCCGCCACCGCCGACGTCGTGTTCAGCCGGCACTCCACCTTCGCCGACGGCCAGGCCTTCCACGCCGACGTCAAGCGCCGGCTGGCCGGGTACGGGCGCGAGCCGGACGAGCTGAAGATCATGCCCGCCGCCACCTTCGTCCTCGGCGACACCGACGCCGAGGCGGCCGAGCGGGCCGCCGAGGTCCGCCGGGCCCAGGTCGGACCGCGCACCGCGCTCAACCACCTGGAGCAGGTCTGGGGCGTCGACCTCTCCGACCACGACCCGGACGGGCCGCTGCCCGCCTTCGACCCCGACCCGGACAGCGCGCTGGTCCAGGGCCGCGTCCGCATCCCGGACCCGGTGGGCACCGCCGAACGGTGGCGGGCGCTGGCCGTCGAGAAGGGGCTGAGCAGCCGCGAACTGGTCATCGAGGTGACCGGCCGGCAGTCCTTCATCGGCTCCCCCGCCACCGTCGCCGGGCAGATCGACCACTTCGTGCAGCAGGATGCGGCCGACGGCTTCATCCTGGTCCCGCACCTCACCCCGGGCGGGCTGGACGAGTTCGTCGACCGGGTCGTCCCGCTGCTCCAGGAGCGCGGGGTGTTCCGCACCGACTACACCGGCCCCACCCTGCGCGACCACCTCGGCCTGGCAGTGCCCGGGCGGCCGTAGGTCGACGGGCCCGGGCGGCCGTAGGTCGACGGGCCCGGGCCGACCGGGTCAGATCTCGTAGACCGCGCCGGCCCGGGCCAGCTCGACCGGGCCGGCGTACGCGGCGGCGGCGTCGCGGCGGTTGCGCTCGGCGTCGGTCCACGGCGGGATGTGGGTGAGGACGAGCCGGCGGGCCCGGGCGGCGGTGGCGTGCTCGCCGGCCTCCCGGCCGTTGAGGTGGACGGCCTGGTAGGTGTCGCGGCCGTCCAGGTACGCGGCCTCGCAGAGGAACAGGTCGGTGTCGCGGGCGAGTTCGACGAGTTCGGGGCTCTCCCCGGTGTCGCCGGAGTAGACCAGCGAGCGGCCGCCGTGCTCCAGCCGGAAGGCGAAGGCGTCGACGGGGTGGTTGACCTGGGCGACGAAGACCCGGAAGGGGCCGAGCTCGAAGCTGCCGGGGGTGACGGTGCGGAACTCGAACACCTCCTTCATCCCGGGGTTCTCCGGCATGTCGTACGCCCGGGCGAGCCGCTCCGCGGTGCCGGCCGGGCCGTACACCGGCAGTAGGTCGGGGCAGCCCTCGGCACGGTAGTTGCGGGCGACCCAGTAGGCGCACAGGTCGACGCAGTGGTCCGCGTGCAGGTGGCTGAGTAGGACGGCGTCGACCTCGTAGATGCTGGTGTACTTCTGCAGCGCGCCGAGCGCGCCGTTGCCGAGGTCGATCACCACGCGGTAGCCGTCGGCCTCGACCAGGTAGCTGGAGCAGGACGAGTCGGCGGACGGGAAGCTCCCCGAGCACCCCACCACGGTCAGTTTCATCCGAGCCCCTCCGCCCCGACACGTCCCGGCTGCTGCTGGAAAACGGCATGGAAAACAGCATGGAAAACGGCAGGCCGGGCCGGTGGACCGGCCGGTAGCACTGCGTTGGTGTGTCGAGGGTAAGGGCGGAGCGGCACTTTGCCCCCGTCCCCGTGCCGGGCTGTGGCTGGAATCACCAGAACGCGGGGGAGACGACGGGGGCCGCGGATCAGCGGTGCCGGGGGCGGTTGCGGGCCCAGGCGCGGATGGTGTCGGGGTACCAGCGGGGGTAGCCGCTGCCGTCGATGACGTCGGGGTCGGGCAGCAGCCCGTGCCGGCGGTAGTTGCGGACGGTTTCGAGCTGGACGTTGATGTGCCGGGCGATCTCGGCGTACGACCACAGTTCATCGCTTCCCACGAGGGCACCTCCGGGGGGACGGGGGCGGACGTTCGTGAGGCAGCTTTCCGGGAGGCACCGGGGCGTTCACGGCAGAACGGGCACTGTGGCGGTTCCGTGACGAACCGGGAGCGATGTGCGGACAAATGCTCAACTGTCACAGTCGCCACGGTGGTGGCGTTCACCGTCGGCCCGGTACGGTTCGCCGCATGAATGGCATGACGGGAATCTGGCCGGTCCTGGCGGTGGCGGGCTTCGCCGCGCTGGTGGCCGTCGCGGCGGTGCTGATGAGGCGCACCCGCCCGGCCCCGCGCCCGGCCGGGCCGACCGGTCCGCGGCCGCGCCCGAGCACCAGGGACAGCCCGGAGCCGCAGGAGATCTGGTGGGCGCAGGTGCCGTTCGAGGACGGCCCCGGTTCCAAGGACCGGCCCTGCCTGGTGCTGCGGGTGCACGGCCGGACCGCCACCGTCGCGAAGATCACCAGCAAGCACCACGCCGAGCGACCGGGCGTACTGCCGCTGCCGCCCGGATCGGTGGGCGACCGGCAGGGCCGGACCAGCTGGCTGGAGACCGACGAGCTGCGCGAGGTGCCGCTGTCGGCGTTCCGCCGCCGGGCCGGCACGGTCGACCGGCAGGTCTGGGCCCGGGCGCAGAAGTCGCTACAGCACTAGTCGCTACGGCACCCGGGCAGGCCCTAGGCCCAGAGCTGGCCCTGCAGCGCCTCGACCGCCGCCTCGGTCGACTCGGCGGTGTAGATGCCGGTGGACAGGTACTTCCAGCCGCCGTCGGCGACCACGAAGACGATGTCCGCGCGTTCCCCGGCGGCCGCCGCCTTGCGGCCGACGCCGATCGCGGCGTGCAGGATGGCGCCGGTCGAGACGCCCGCGAAGATGCCCTCCTGCTGGAGGAGTTCACGGGTGCGGCGGACGGCGTCCGCGGAGCCGACCGAGAATCGGGTGGTGAGCACCTCGGCGTCGTACAGCTCGGGGACGAAGCCCTCGTCGAGGTTGCGCAGCCCGTACACCAGGTCGTCGTAGCGCGGCTCGGCGGCGACGATCCGCACGCCGGGGACCTTCTCGCGAAGGAAGCGGCCGACGCCCATCAGGGTGCCGGTGGTGCCGAGGCCGGCCACGAAGTGGGTGACGGTCGGCAGGTCGGCGAGGATCTCGGGCCCGGTGGTGGCGTAGTGGGCGCCCGCGTTGTCGGGGTTTCCGTACTGGTAGAGCATGACCCAGTCGGGGTGCTCGGCGGCGGTCTCCTTGGCGATCCGGACGGCGGTGTTGGAGCCGCCGGCGGCCGGGGAGGAGATGATCTCGGCGCCCCACATCCGGAGCAGTTCGCGTCGTTCCTCGCTGGTGTTCTCGGGCATCACGCAGACCATCCGGTAGCCCTTGAGCTTGGCGGCCATGGCGAGCGAGATGCCGGTGTTGCCGCTGGTGGGCTCCAGGATGGTGCAGCCCGGGGTGAGTCGGCCGTCGGCCTCGGCGCGTTCGATCATGTGCAGCGCCGGGCGGTCCTTGATCGAACCGGTGGGGTTGCGGTCCTCCAGCTTGGCCCAGAGGCTCACCAGGCCCTCGGCGTTGCCGGGGAGGGCGGCGGACAACCGCGGCAGGCGGACCAGCGGGGTGTTGCCGACGGCTTCGAGCGGACTGTCGTATCGCAAGGGAGGCCTCCGGCCACGGCGGTGCGGGTGAAGAGGGGCGGCTCCCCCGCCGCCGGGCGGGGGAGCCGGGAGATCAGCGGGCGCCGCCGGCCACGGCGGGAAGGATGGTGACGCTGTCACCGTCGGCGAGAGCGGTGGAGATGCCCTCCAGGAACCGGACGTCCTCGTCGTTCAGGTAGACGTTGACGAAGCGGCGCAGCTCGCCGCCGTCGACCAGGCGGGCGGCGATGCCCGGGTGGCGGGCGTCGAGGTCGGTGAAGAGTTCCCCGAGGTTGCTGCCGTTGCCCTCGACGGCCTTGGCGCCGTCGGTGTAGGTGCGGAGGATGGTCGGGATGCGGACCTCGATGGCCATGGGTGCGCTCCTGTGCGAGTCGGGTGGAGTGGGTGGGCCGCGGCGGGCGCGGCCGGGCGGACGGTGCCCGGGGCGCGGCACCGCGGGTTCGGCGGCGGGCCCGGGATGGGGCGGGGCGGCTCTCAGCGCGAGCGCGCGGGCGTGCCGGGACAGATCGCGCCGGCGTGCCGGCACAGGTCGATGTGCAGGCGCGCCACGAGGCGGGTGCCCGGGGCCTGGTTGCTCACATCGACGGAACGCATGGGGTCATCGTATAGATTCCCGGGCCCGCTCGGACATGGCCGTCTCGGGATCCGGATGTTCCGGTATCCGATGCTGAGACCTGGCCGGAATGAAACGGGCCCGCCGGCCGCTCGCGGAGGATCGGCGGGCCGCGCCCAGGTGGGTGCTGGTCAGGCCTGGTAGGCCTCGACGACCTGGACGTCTTCCTCCGTGATCTCGCCGTCCACGATGCGGAACGAGCGGAACTGGTAGGGGTCGTCCTCGCCGTTGCCGTCGGCGGTGGAGACCAGGACGTAGTGGGCGAACGGCTCGGAGGCGTAGCTCACGTCGGTGCGCGAGGGGTAGGCCTCGGTGGCGGTGTGGGAGTGGTAGACGACGACGGGCTCCTCGTCGCGGTCGTCCATCTCGCGGTAGAGCTTGAGCAGGTCGCCCGAGTCGAACTCGTAGAAGGTGGGCGAGCGGGCGGCGTTGAGCATCGGGATGAACCGCTCGGGCCGGCCGCTGCCGGCCGGTCCGGCGACCACGCCGCAGGCCTCGTCCGGGTGGTCGGCGCGGGCGTGGGCCACGATCCGGTCGCGGAGTTCTCGGGTGATGGTCAGCATGTGGTCAGGATAGACACGCCCCGGCGGGCCCCGAACAGATGGTTGGGGCTCGCCGGGGCGTCCGAGGCTCGGTCAGTGGGTGTCCACGTTTCCGTTCCGGGCGTGCAGGTGGTCGTGGGCGCGGGCGTGGACGGCCTGCGGGTTGCGGCGCTTGAGCACCTGGTAGCCGATCACCAGCAGCACGGCCCAGCCGGGGAAGACGTACAGCGAGATCCGGTTGTCCTCGTCCAGGCCGATCAGCACCACGACCAGGGCCAGGAAGGCGAGGGCGGCCCAGCTGACCCAGATGCCGCCGGGGGCCTTGAAGGTGGGCGGGGGCAGGTGGCCGCCCTTCCAGGCCTTGCGGTAGCGGATCTGGGAGATCAGGATCATCGCCCAGGTCCACAGGCCGCAGACCGTGGCGACCGAGGTGATGTACTCGAACGCCCGTGCCGGGACGAGGTAGTTGAGCACCACGCCGGCGCCCATCAGCAGGCAGGAGACGGTGATCGCGAAGGCCGGGGTGCGGCGGGTGTTGAGCTTGGTGAGCTGCCCGGGGGCCTGGCCGCGCAGGGCGAGGTCGCGCAACATGCGGCCGGTGGAGTACATCCCGGAGTTGCAGGAGGAGAGCGCCGCGGTGAGCACCACGAAGTTGATGATGCCGGCCGCCGCCGGGATGCCGATCTTGCCGAAGGCGGCGACGAACGGGCTGACGCCGGGCTGGAATTCCCGCCACGGCACCAGCGAGAGGATGACCACCAGGGCGCCGATGTAGAACAGCGCGATGCGCCAGGGCAGGGTGTTGATGGCGCGCGGCAGGGTCTTCTCGGGGTTCTCGCTCTCGCCCGCGGTGACGCCGACGAGTTCGACGCCCAGGTAGGCGAACATGACGATCTGCAGGGTCATCACGGTGGCGCCGATGCCCTTGGGGAAGAAGCCGCCGTCCTGCCACAGATGGGTGATCGACGCGGTGTCACCGGCCTTGCTGAAGCCGAGGGTCAGCACGCCGATGCCGATCAGGATCATGCCGATGATGGCGGTGACCTTGACCATGGAGAACCAGAACTCGATCTCGCCGAACAGCTTCACCGAGATCAGGTTGGCCGCGTAGAGGATGACCAGGAAGGTCAGCGCGCTGGCCCACTGCGGGATGTCCGGCGCCCAGAACTTGACGTACACGGCGGCGGCGGTGGTCTCCGCCATGCCGGTGACGACCCAGAACAGCCAGTACGTCCAGCCGGTGACGTAACCGGCGAAGGGACCGAGGAACTCCCGGGCGTACTCGGCGAAGCTGCCGGAGACCGCGCGGTAGGTGAGCAGTTCGCCGAGGGCTCGCATGATCGCGAAGATGACCAGGCCGGCCACGGCGTAGGACAGGATCAGGCTCGGGCCGGACTTGGAGATCGCGGTGCCGGCGCCGAGGAAGAGGCCGGTGCCGATCGCTCCGCCGATCGCGATCATCTGGATCTGGCGGCTGCCGAGTCCCCGCTCGTAGCCCTCCTCGTCCGGTTTCTCGTCGACCACCTGGTCGTAGATCTGCTCGGCCATGGTCACCGTCCTGGGTGGGTCTCGTGGGTGGGGAGAAGTCGTACCACGCAGGGTCCGGATAGCGGTGTTCATCTGAGCGATATTTGAGCATGACCTGTTACGGTTTGCCCGATTTAAACAAGAATGCCCCGGCCGATCGTCCACATGCTGGACGGAACGGCCAGGGCTTGCCCGAAAGCGGGCAGGATTACCCGGGAAGGCGGACGAAACGGGTCCGCCGTCAGTCGGCGATGGCCTCCAGCAGCGACTCCTGGAGCGCCCCCAACCACAGGTAGGCCATCACCAGCGGCTTGCGCTCGTCGCTGTCCGGCAGCTCGTAGAGGCCCTGCTCGTCCTCCTCGGTGACCTCCAGCCGCACCCCGAGGGTCAGCCGCAGGTCGTTGAGCCCGCCCAGCCAGCGCAGGCAGTCGGCGGCGGGCAGCTTGAGCACCCCGGCGCCGCCGAGGCCGTCCAGCGCCCGGACCACCTGCAGCGCGTCGTCGCGCTTGCGGGCCCGCAGGTCGAGCTCGGTGTAGCGGCGGAACTCGCCGGAGGCGGCCGCCGCCTCGGCGTCGTCCGGCGTCGCCGGGTCGCCGTAGGCGTCCGGGAACAGCCGCGCCAGTGCCGGGTCGGCGGGGGCCTCCGTCGGGCCCTCGGCGAACAGCGCGGCCAGCGGGTCACCGCCGCCGTCGCCGCCCGGGCCGGGGCCGATCAGCTCCAGCATCTGCACCTCCAGCGAGCGCAGGATGGAGGCCTCCACCTCGTCCAGCGCGATCGCCGCGCCGCCATCGCCGGTGCTCTCGAACAACCCAGCCATCTGTATCGGTCAGCCCGTCTTCGTCGTCTTCGGCCGCGCCGCCGGGCCGGCGGCCGGTCAGTCGTATGTGTGCCGGTGTGCACCCGGTCGCACGTGTGCCGACGTGCGTCCGGGCAGGATCAGTCGTGCTGGAGCGTCGCCCACAGGCCGTAGCCGTGCATCGCCTGGACGTCGCGCTCCATCTCCTCGCGCGAACCGCTGGAGACCACCGCCCGGCCCTTGGTGTGCACGTCCATCATCAGCTTCCGGGCCTTGTCCTTCGGGAAGCCGAAGTAGGCCTGGAAGACGTACTGGACGTAGCTCATCAGGTTGACCGGGTCGTTGTGCACGATGGTCACCCAAGGCGTGTCCGGCTCGGTCACCGGCTGTCCTTCGACCTCCGGGCGCTCGATCTCCACGGGCGCGACACTCACCGGCGGGCCTCCTCGTTGCACACTCGTCCGTAATCCCTCAAGCCCCATGCTGCCATCCGGGGGACGGCCGGGCGATTCCGGCCCGGGCCGTCACCCGAGAAATCGTCACTCTGACGCTAAGTGGTAGTAGCATCATCCGCATGGACGCCACTTCAGTGCGCGCGGCCGGGTCGACCGCGCTCCTCACCGACCGCTACGAGCTCACCATGCTGCAGGCCGCCCTGCGCAGCGGGGCCGCGCACCGCCGCTCCGTCTTCGAGGTGTTCACCCGCCGCCTGCCCGGCGGCCGCCGCTACGGCGTCCTGGCCGGCACCGGCCGGGTGCTGGACGCCGTCGAGAACTTCCGCTTCAGCAGCGCCCAGTTGGACTGGCTGGCCGACCAGGGCGTGGTCGAGGACGACACCCTGCGCTTCCTCGCCGACTACCGCTTCCGCGGCGACATCCACGGCTACCCCGAGGGCGAGGTCTACTTCCCCGGCTCGCCGGTGCTCACCGTGGAGGGCAGCTTCGCCGAGGCGGTGATCCTGGAGACGGTGATCCTGTCGATCCTCAACTACGACTCGGCGATCGCGGCCGCCGCCTCCCGGATGACCGCCGCCGCCGGCGGCCGTCCGGTGATCGAGATGGGTGCCCGCCGGGCGCACGAGCAGGCCGCCGTCGCCGCCGCCCGGGCCGCCTACATCGCCGGCTTCGCCGCCACCTCCGACCTGGAGGCCGGCTTCACCCACGGCATCCCGACCACCGGCACCTCCGCCCACGCCTTCACCCTGGTGCACGACAGCGAGCGGGACGCCTTCCAGGCCCAGATCGCCTCGATGGGCAAGGGCACCACGCTGCTGGTCGACACCTTCGACCTGCACGAAGCGGTCCGCACAGCCGTCGAGGTGGCCGGCCCCGAGCTGGGCGCGGTCCGGATCGACTCCGGCGACCTCACCCTGCTGGCCCACCGGGTCCGCCGCCAACTGGACGAGCTCGGCGCCGGGAAGACCCGGATCATCGTCACCTCGGACCTGGACGAGTACGCGATCGCCGCCCTGGCCGCCGCCCCGGTGGACGGCTACGGCGTCGGCACCAGCCTGGTCACCGGCAGCGGCCACCCGACCTGCGCCATGGTCTACAAGCTGGTCGCCCGCGCCGAGACCGAGGACGGCCCGCTGGTGCCGGTGGCCAAGCGCGCGGCCGGCGGCAAGACCAGCATCGGCGGCCGCAAGTGGGCCGCCCGCCGGCCCGACGCCGAGGGTGTGGCCGAGGCCGAGGTGATCGGCACCGGCACGGTCCCGGACGGGCTTCGGCCGCACCTGGTGCAGGTGCCGCTGGTGCTGGGCGGCGAGACGGTCGGCCGCGAGCCGCTGAGCGCCGCCCGCGAGCGGCACGTCCGGGCCCGGGCGGCGCTGCCGCTGTCGGCCACCCAGCTCTCCAAGGGCGACCCGGTCATCCCCAGCGAGCTGATCGACTGACCCCGGCCGGGCCGTATCCGCGCGGACCGGCGGTGGGTCCTGAGGCCTTCCGCCCCCGCGCGCCACTCCCTAGAGTCAGCCGTAGAGTTCCCCTGGAATCCTCCAGAGCCGCCGAGGCCCCCCACCACCGGGGCACACCGCCCCCACATCCGAGGATGCGAGCCATGCACCGGGCACTGATCGTCGTCGACGTGCAGAACGACTTCTGCGAGGGCGGCAGCCTGGCCGTCGCCGGCGGCGCCGAGGTGGCCGCCGCCATCACCGATCTGATCGCCGAGTCCTCCCCCGGCTACCAGCACATCCTCGCCACCCGGGACCACCACATCGACCCGGGCGAGCACTTCTCGGCCGAGCCGGACTACGTCTCCAGCTGGCCCGTGCACTGCGTGGCCGGCACCGAAGGCGTCGGTTTCCACCCCAACTTCGCGCCCGCCGTGATCTCCGGCGCGGTCGAGGCGGTGTTCGACAAGGGCGCCTACTCGGCGGCCTACAGCGGCTTCGAGGGGCTGGACGAGAACGACCGCGGCCCGGTGGAGTGGTTGCGCGAACGGCAGGTCGACGAGGTCGACGTGGTCGGCATCGCCACCGACCACTGCGTCCGGGCCACCGCCCTGGACGCCGCGCGGGCCGGCTTCACCACCCGGGTGCTGCTCGACCTCACCGCCGGGGTGGCGCCGGAGACCACCGCCGCCGCGCTGGACGAACTGCGGGCGGCCGGGGTCGAGCTGGTCGGCACGCCGGTGGTCCGGTCGTAGGTCCGGTGACCACGGGCGGCGTTCAGACCACCAGCAGTTCCACCACGTCCGTCCCGCCGACCCGGTGGGCCTCGCGCAGTTCGCCGCCGACCGCCTCCGGGTCGGCGGCCAGCCGGGCGCCGGAGACGTACACCACCCGGATGCCCAGGTACTCCATCCGGTGCTGGCCGCCGCGTACCCAGGCGGCCTCGCCCTCGCTGACGCAGCGCAGGTCCGAGTCCACCTCCACCGCGACGCCGCGCTCCGGCCAGTAGAGGTCCGGGACGGCGATGTAGGTGCCGCCGCGCATCCGCAGCTCCGGGGAGGCCAGCGGGGCGGGCAGCAGCCACTCGTCCACCAGCCGGCCGACCTGCTCCAGCACCAAGTCCCGCTCACCGGCGAGGAGTTCGTCCAGCGCGGCACGCACCCGCGGCTCGCCGGTCAGCCCGGAGTCGATCAGCTCATCGGCCAACTCCCGTACCGTGCAGCGGTTCTCCGGGCGGGCGACGGCCTCCCGCAGCACCTCGCGCACCGGCGCCGGGGCGTCCGGGTCGGCCGTCCACTCGCGCAGCGCGTCCGCGACCGCCCGGGCCACCGGAGCGCAGGCCAGGCCGTGCACCGAGCGGGCCACCAACTCCCGTTCGGTACGGCGGATCCGCACCTCGCCGGCGTCCTTGAGCCGGCGCTGGCGGGGCACCAGGACGTCCACCCCGGTCACCGCGGGCAGCCGGGGCACGGCGGCGAAGCCGTACAGCGCCAGCGCGGCGGCCCCGGTGATCACCGCGCCCGCCCGGCGGCCCTCCTCGCGGCCGTTCTGCGCCGCGTACAGCAGCGCGGCCCACATCCGCTGCTCGGGGGTGGGCTCGCCGGACTGCAGCAGGTAGACCCGGGGCAGCAGCCGCTGCCAGGGGCCGCCCCGGCGGCAGTGCCCGGTGACGACCCGGGCCGGCACGCCCCGCGCACGCAGCTGGCTCGCGGTGACGACGTTCTGCTGACGCTTCGCCAGTTCCTCCAGGGACGGCGGCGACGAGGGAGTCCGGTAGTTCATGCGCCCGCCTCGCTTCGCTCGCTCATGCGCACCCCTTGATGGTTCGCTCACTGCGTTCGCTCATGCCGACACCATCCCCAACCCCCGCCGCTCACGAGTCGCAGCCTGACGCACTGTTACGCAACCGTCGCCAAACCGGGATCAGCCTGCACTAAAGTCCCCATACCCTCACCCATTTGGAGTAAATGACGTTCATATGGCTATCGGATCTGATCGAAAACGATCGCCGACCTGGTCGTCTGACCCAGAGTGATCAAGGGCATACGGCGAGGGACCCTCAGCGCGTCAATCCCGCCCCGGGGATTGCCTAGGCTTACGTCATGTCACGTGACGAGACCGCCGGCCTCCGCGCGGCCCAGCTCCGCCTCGGCCGTCTGCCCGGATACGTCCGCCGCCCGGACCCGGCCCGCCGCAGCGGTGAGAAGGGCCATACGTACAAGAAGGGCTGGGAGGTCCGCTTCACCGCCCGCAGCGAGGCGGAGATAGCCGAGATCCGCGACCTGGTGGTCGCCGCCGGGTTCGCGCCGGCCAGACCCTTCTTCAAGGGACACCAGCTCATCCAGCCGGTCTACGGCATGGCGGCCGTGCAGGCCTACCTGGCCGCTAGACAGGCGGCCGAGGAACACGCCGAGCGGGTCGCGCTCGGCCGACGCCGGCGGGCGGCGGGGGCGCGCGGGGGGACGGCACGCGCCGGTACGGCGCACGCGGACGGGACGCACTCCGGTGCGGCCCACGCGGCCGGTGGGCATGCGGCCGGTGGATCAGGCAGCGCCTGCGGTTCCGGTGTTCCCGGCGTTTCCAGCGCTCCCGGCGCTCACCGGTGCGAGCGCGAGGAGGCCGCCGCGGCGGCCCAGCTGGCCCGACGGACGGCCCTTGAGGCATTTCCCGCCCAGGTCGAACGCGGCAGCGCCGCCGACGACCGGATCTCCCCCTCGGAGGCCCGTACGAGCTCCTGACCGGGCGGCCCGCGCCGCCCCGCCCCGCGCCCCGGTTGCCGCAGGCCGCCGGGGCGCGCGATCGCCGCACCCCGCCCCCGCCCACCGGTACCCACCCCGACGCAACACCCGCCGTGAGTGCGGTTGCGCGGATGGTTGTGCGGTCGCGACTTCGCGCCGTGGGCGTGGACGCCGAACCCGACAGGCCCTACGGTGGCACCTCAACTGCCGTGCAGCACCTACCCTCCTACACCCTCTGACCAGCTGCGACGCGCTCGCACCTACGTCCCCCCCGCACCATTGCGCAGCACTCCCCGGACCGGCCGCGAACGGCCCTCGCCCGGCAGTACCGCCGCCGCGCCGCACCGGCTCTCGCCGGAACCGGCCGAGCGGCGGCGGGTTCCGGGCATTCCATCAGATTGGTCACCCAGCGCACCGAGGGCCTACCGTAGAGTGAGCACAGATGATCGACCGTCAGAAATCCATCTCCCTTTCCGAGAAGACGAGATGACCAACCGTCACGCGAGCGCCGCCGAGCCTCCCCCCGAGCCCGGCGAACCGGAGGACGTACCACTGGAATTCGCGGCCTTCTGCGAACTCCATCGCCCCCGGTACCTCAGCTACGCCCGGGTGTGGCTGGCCGAGCACGGCGACGCGGCCACCGCCGTGCAGCAGGCCTTCGCGGAAATCGCCGTCCAGTGGCGGGAGTTACTGACCAGCCATAACCCGACCGCGCTGGCCTGGCAGATCCTGCGCGGCACCGTCGCTGAGCACACCCGGCAGGTGCCCGTCGCCCCGGACCGCCACCCCGCCGACGACGACCTGGCGATCCTCCACTACGTCGTCGGCCTCGCCGCACCCGAGATCGCCGACGTCATCGGCACCGACACCGCCAGCGTGGCCGGGCGGCTGCGGCGCACCATGCTGCACGAGGCCTCCGGTTGGTGACCCCGTCCGTCCCCGGGGGCCTCAGACCCGCTCGCCCGTCACGTCGTACAGGTGGTGCACCGGGTCGTGGATCAGGTAGCGGGCGAAGGACTCGACCGTGAACCGCGCCCCGTCGCTGCGGTTCCCGGTCCGCCGCCACTGCTCCCCCGCCACCGCGTCGAACGCCGCCGCCAGCGCCTCGGCGGCCTCCGCCAGCTCCCCGGCCACCACCTGCGGCTGCTGCTCCCAGTAGCGCTCGGCGGCCGCCGTCTCGTCCTGGTTCCAGTTGGGGAACAGCGGGCCGTCCTGGTCCAGCATCAGGTTCAGCCGGACGAGGAACAGCCGGAAGACGTCCCGGACGTGGCAGGCGTACTCCAGATCCGACCACACCTCCGGGGACGGACGGCGCCGCAGCCCCTCCCCGTCACCGGCCAGCACCGTCAGCCAACCGTGCGCGTTCGCCCGGACCATCGCGGCGACGTCCGCGGCAACCACCTTCGGGGTGTCCAACCCGCAGTCAGGGCACGGGCGTTCCAGCACCCAGGTCCAGTCCTTGGTGTCGGGGACGATCGCGTCGGCGGGGCTCGGGGCGTTCTCGGAAGTGCTCATGCGCCCAGCATGGCGCCCGCCCGGACCACCCCACCAGCGGCATGGGCGCCAGCCACCGCCGAAATACTGCCAGGGCATCCCGCGCTACCGGGCCCGCTGGTCAGCGCCCGTGGCGCTCGTACTCCAGCCGGGCCGCCAGCAGGGTGTCCAGGTTCTCACGGCTCCACTCGCACACCGCGTCCATCGGCCCGAGCAGCGTGCGGCCCAGCGACGTCAGCGCGTACTCCACCCGCGGCGGGTTCTCGGCGTACTCGGTCCGGGCCACCACGCCGTCCTGCTCCATCGAACGCAGCGACTCCGCCAGCACCTTGGCGGTGATGCCGCTCAACGGGACGCGCAGCTCGGAGAAGCGGCGCGGACCGTCCTCCAGGCAGCGGATGATCTTCCAGGCCCACTTGCGGCTGCCCAGCACCGGCACCGACTGCACCGGGCAGTCGGCCGGGAAGAAGTCCGCCGGCAGCGGAGCGGAACTGGTCTGCGTCATACCCGCGACGGTACCCGCTGGGGGTCGGTACCGTTGAAGTAACCGGCACCCTCCGGTCTACCGTCCCGGCAGCGGCGGGCGAACCAGCCCGCCCCACCGGACAGGAGACCGCCATGACCAGCACCACCACCGGCCTTCAGCACCGCGCGGACGTCATCGTCTACGGCGCGGGCGGGCAGGTCGGCCGAGCCGTCGTCACCGAGGCCCGTCGGCGCGGCCTCACCGTCACCGCCGCTGTCCGCGACCCCGAACGCCACGCCGACCTCGCCGGGGAGGGCGTCACCCTGCTGCGCTGCGACGTCACCGACCCGGCCGCCGTCGCCGCCACCGCCCCCGGGCACACGGCCGCCGTCAGCTCCGTCTACACCCCCGACACCCCCTCCGCCGAGTTCTACCGCGCCGCCACCACCGCGCTCGTCACCGGCCTCGACCGGGCCGACGTCCGACGACTCATCAGCGTCGGCGTCGCCACCACCCTGGAGACCGCGCCCGGCGTCGCCGTCCACGACGACCCCGAATTCCCCGAGGCGTACCGCACCTTCTCGCTCGGCCACTCCGCCGCCCTCGACCTGCTGCACGACTCCCCCGTCACCCTCGACTGGGTCGTCGTCACCCCGCCGATGGACCTCGACCGCACCGCCCCCGGCACCGGCCGCTACCGCGTCGGCGGTCCCCAGGTCCTCGGCCCCCGCATCGCCCAGGCCGACCTCGCCGTCGCCGTCATCGACGAACTCACCACCCCGGCCCACCACCGGCAGCAGATCGCCGTCGCCGAATAGCTCCCCGCACGAACAACTCCCTGCACGAACGGGGCATCGGCGGGCATCCTGGGCGCCATGCCCGCCGACCTCTCCGCCCTCGCGGTGAAACCCACCCTGCACGGCCCCACCATCCGGCTCGTCCCCCTGGACGCCCGGCACACCGAGCCGATGTGGAGGCTCTGCACCGACCGGGAGACCAACCGACTCACCGGCACCCGAGCGGTCTTCACCCGCGACCAGATCGAGAACTGGTGCACCACCCGCCCCGACCAGCCCGACCGGCTCGACCTAGCCGTCGAAGACCCCGCCACCGGCCGCTTCCTCGGCGAGACCGCCCTCAACGACGTCGACAGCGACAATTCCTCCGCCGGCTTCCGGATCGCCCTCACCCCCGACAGCACCAGCCACGGCATCGGCACCGAAGCCACCCTCCTGGTCCTGCGCCACGCCTTCGAGACCGTCCGCCTCCACCGCGTCCACCTGGACGTCTACGAGTACAACGAACGCGCGGCCCACGCCTACCGGAAGGCCGGCTCCACCCTCGAAGGCCGCGCCCGCCGGGCCCACCGCTGGGACGACCGCTACTGGGACGTCCTCTCCATGGCCGCCCTACGCGACGACTGGCTCGCCGCTCACTGACCGGGGCCACCGTACGGGGGCCACTGCGGTGGCTGCTGCGGCGGCCAGGAGGTGGCAGCCGCCGCCCGCTTCCGTCGCCGGGCCATCAGCACCGCGGCCACCGACGCCCCGAGCACCACGGCACCGGCGGCCGCGGCGGCGATCACCAGGCCGGTGTTGTCGCTGCTGCCGCCGCTGTCCCCTTCGGGGACCACGGGCTGCACGGAGGGCTGGTCCGTCGCGTCGCTGTCGTCGTCGACAGGCGGGGACCCCTTCGACTCCGGGCGCTTCACCAACGGGTTCTCCTTCGGCCCGTTGTCCACGGCCGGGTTCGCCTCCAGCGCCTTCGCGGGGGCGACGGTCCCGTAGCCGTAGTGGTTGTTGGGGACCACCGTTCCGTTCGAGGGAGGGGTTGCCGACTTGATCAACCGGTTGATTACCTGACCAGCGGACAGGTCAGGGTACTTGGAGCGGATGAGCGCGGCGGTGGCGGAAACGTAGGCGGTGGCGTCGGAGGTACCGTCCCCCTCCCCATAACCCGTCGAGGACTTGGCTGTGGCGTGGTAGATGTCCACCCCAGGCGCGACGAGCGTGGTCTCGGGACCCGACGTGGACTTGTCCCACACGGCCCCCTTGGAGTCAACTGCCCCAACGGCCACCACACCTGGAAAGGCCGCCGGATATTCGACGTCCATATTTGCTCCGGTGTTGCCTGCGGCAGCGACCAGCACAGCGTCCTTCGACACGGCGTAGTTGACAGCCTTTCGCAACTTCGAATCGAAGCGAAAGTCCCTCGCTCCGAGGGAGATATTCACGACCTTCGCACCATGGTCCGCCGCAAAGCGAATCGCGTCCGCGAATGCGTTCGGCTGAGGAGCGGAATCATCGCCTTTCGTTCCTACCTTCACCGGCAGGATCTTCGCCTTCGGAGCCAAGCCCTCGACCCCTGCCTGTTCCCCGTGTCCATGCCCCGCGATCAGGCTCGCCATAGCGGTGCCGTGACCGTCACCGTCCACACGACCGTCCGTGTTGCCACCAGAGAGGTCGGCTCCGGGAAGCACCTGCCCGGTCAGGTCCTGATGATCTCGATTCACTCCGGTATCGATCACAGCGACGATCACCCCGTCGCCTTGGCTGACCGGCCAGACCTTGGCCTCAGCCTCGAAGGTCTTCAGAGCCCACTGCTGGTCCCTGATCTGATCAGCCGATGCCGCTGGTGCAGCGACAGTGCAGACCACTGCGCCAGCAGCAAGGGCCGCTGTACCACGCGCCAACAGGCGGCTCGTCAAACCCGGTCACCCCACTCAACGAGGCATCCCGCAGATCACCGACCTGCGGGATGCGATCAGATCACCCATCCGTCTACGGACCGGCCTCATTCCACCACGTTCGGGTTGGCCGGCTTGTCCGACGCCCAGGTCTCCTCGTCTTCGACGAGGTAGTCCGGACGCTTGCCGTCCTTCCCGCGGCCCTTCTTACGGCGTTGCGCCTCACTCAGCGGGATCCCCGGAGACATGACTCCCGGGCTACGGACCTCGGGTTCGACACCCAGCCGGCCACGAGCCCCCAGCCCGGATCCTCCTTCGGTGAAGGCCTGCTTGCCGCGTGCTCCGCCACCGGGAGGCGCCGTCTCACGGACAGCACCACCAGGCCTGGCCAAGGATCCACCGACCTGCTTGGCGTCGGGCGCCCTACGGCCCCCTGCCCCGATGCCCGGATAGACCTCACCGCCACCACCGACGCTAGCGGCTCTACCTCCACCACCCGAACCCTCCAGTGGCGTCGAGCTACCGGGGAACTCCTTACCGCCGAATCCGGTCTTGCCTTGCCCAAAGCCGGGCCCGACCGGGGCACTCTGCGCGGTCGGCCCCACAGGGCTCACGGTCGGCTGTCCACCGCCACCGGCGATCGGTCCGCTCGCTGGCCCCGTGGGCGACGTCGTGCTCAGGCCTGACGTCTGGGTCCCTGAGGTGACAGGGCTCGGGACGCTTCCGCTCGGACGTGAGACCGGCGTACCCGAGATACCCGCATCGGGGCTGCTGCTCGCTGCGGTCGACGGCTTTGACGGTGCCTGCGCCCTACCTCCCTTAATCCCCGGGTCGGTCGGAGTGGACGCGCTCCTTGGCGGAGGGCCGGACACCACCGATGGCGCAGAAGACCGAGACCGCTGCGGCGTGCTGACAGTCGCCGACCTCGCCGAAGTGCCCCCAGCTCCGAAAGAGGTCCCCGACACCACCGCCGCGACCGCTGCGGCCGCCCCACTCGGGTCGTCCTGTGACGTCTTGTCAGGATCGCTCCGTTTCGCCGGTTTGAGGTCCAAAGCCGGAGCCTTCAGGGCCGGCGTAGCGATGCGGTAGTGCATCGCCAGCGTCTGCATGACCGCCGCCGCTTCGGCCTTCTTCTGGTCGGCGACCGGGATGTGCTCGTCGTCCGTACTGAAGACGTCGCCGACGGTGTCCTTGAGCTTGTCCCAGTTGCCGGGTTCCTCAGGCATGTCGCGCTTGGCCTTGGCCATCGCCTCGGACATGTTGTGGAGGGTGTTGGCCGCGTCGTTGGCGTAGGCGGCGGCCTCGTTGACGTTGGCGGCGAGGGTGAGCATGGAGGTGTGGAAGGAGTCGCTGGTCGTTCCTTCCCAGGTGGTGGCCGCCTCGGTGCTGGCCTTCGTCAGGGTCTTGCGGATCTCCTTGAGGGTGGTCGCCGCCTTGCGCCAGGGGTCGCCGGCGGCCATCACCGCGCCGGGGTCGAGGGCCTGTGCCATCTTGCGGAGATCGGCATGACTGTACTTGGTGAAGTCGGTGTAGACCACGGGTGGTTCACCTCCGGTCGGATGGTGGGCTAGATGGTGGCGTTGCCGCGCTGGGACGGGACCTGGTTCGCCTGGTACGCGACCTCGCTGTCCGCCGAAGGCTGGGCCACGGACCAGCCGTCGTCGGAGAGCTTGAGCTTCGTGGCCACGTGCTGGTCGTGTTCCTCGTAGTTGGTCGCGGTCAGCTCGGCGTGGTGCTGGGCGTCATTGATGGCGCTCTGGAGCTGGTTGAGCACGTCGCGCAGCGCGTCCCGCATCGTGCCGTAGCGGTCGTGGATCTCGGTGGCCTCGGCGAAGGTGCCGAAGGCGTCCTTGCCGATTCCGCTGAGCCCGTGGGTGCTGTCGCCGTTGGCGTCCTTCTCGAACGCCTTGAGCAGCAGCCGCACTTGGCCCGCGAAGGTGCGGAGCTGCTCGATCTCGACGCGGTAGCCCTGTCCGTTCCCGCCGGTCGAGCCGGTCCCTGATCCCACTTCGGCGCCTCCCCCGTTGCGTCCGTCCCCTGCGGTCGGGGCAGGGCCCCGGAGTGTCATGTCTAACACACCGGGTCCGAATTCCGCCCGGGGCGGGGTCAGTTCGAGGGCGTCCGGGCGCGCTGGGCCTCGGCCAGGGCGCGGCGGCAGAGGGAGTCGGCGTGCCGGGTGGTCTCGGGCAGCCGGTAGCGGCGGGCGAGATCGAGGGTGGTGGTGACGGCCGTGTCGAGGCCGATGCGGTGGCCGACCGAGACGTAGACGGGTTTCACGCCGGGGCGGGTGCGGACCGCGCGGCCGACCTCCTCGCCGGTGGCGGGGTCGGTGAGCGGGGTCCAGGAGCCGCGTTCGGCGTCGGGTTCGCTGTGGTCGAAGGTGAAGGGGGTCTTGGCGACGCCGAGGGTGCGCAGCCCGGTGATGACACCGAGGTGGCTGGCGAGGCCGAGGCGTCGGGGGTGGGCGAGGCCGTAGCCGTCGCAGACGACGGTGTCGGGGGTGCGGGTGAGGGCGGCCAAGGCGTCGAGGACGGCGGGGAGTTCGCGGAAGGCGAGCAGTCCGGGGATGTAGGGGAAGGCGATCCGTCCGACGGCGGTGGCCTCCTCGACGACGTCCAGGGTGTCCCGGTCGAGCAGGACGGCCGCGGCGACGACGAGGTCGTGGTCGTCGTCGTACGCGACGTCGACCCCGGCGATGAGCCGGTCCTCGGATCCGTCGTCGTCGACGGCCCGGACGAGCGGCCGGAGCCGTTCCTGTTCGGCGAGCGCCTGGGCCTCGGTGGTCGGCCAGTCGGCGGGGATGGGCACGGTCGGTTCCCCCGGTCTGCGCGGTGTGGACGGGTTCCACCGTACCGAGGGGCTCGGACGACCCCGGGGTGAGC
Organism: Kitasatospora sp. NPDC056531; assembly: GCF_042794375.1. Taxonomy (NCBI): domain Bacteria; kingdom Bacillati; phylum Actinomycetota; class Actinomycetes; order Kitasatosporales; family Streptomycetaceae; genus Kitasatospora; species Kitasatospora sp. NPDC056531. The sequence continues at coordinate 67,084 of NZ_JBHTTU010000015.1, forward strand.
CCGTGCGCCCCCTGTGCCCCCGACCCCGCGGGTTAGCCTGGACTTACCGAACTCCCCTGCCGGGCAAGCTCCTTGGACCGGCACCATTCCCGCCCGTTTCCCCCGACGTGCGAAGGACCCCCGCCATGCCGCGTCCGTCCGCTGCCCAGTTCTGCCTCGGCTCGTTCACCGTCGTCGCCACCACGGTGGCACTGCTGGCCGTCTCGGGCGCCTCGGGCGTCCTGGAGGTTGCGGTGCTGGTGGCCTTCGCGCTGGCGCTCGGCACCGTGGTGACGGTGCTCTCGCTGTCCGTCTCCGCCCGCTCGGCCGCCCTCGCCGAGGAGGCCGGGGCCTCCCCCGCCGCGGCCGGACGCGAGTACGCCCGGCAGCGCTGATCCGCCGCCGGGCGCCGTCCGCCGCCGCGCTCAGACCTGGGTGGTGACCACCACGGTCTTCGCGGCCTTGTCGTGGATGCACTGCCGGAAGGGCTTGTCGAAGACGCCGAACATCCCGTCGATGAGCCACCACAGGCCGGCGCAGCAGATCACGGCCGGGAGGATGTAGACGGCGGCCCGGGTCCAGGCTGCGGACTGGGTGGGCGGGTTCCCGTCGACCAGCATGGCGACGCGGACCTTCATCGCCTTCTTGCCGAGGGTCTGACCGTCCCGGCTGAGCATCAGGCCCTCGTAGATGAGGTAGATGGCGCAGCCGAGCCAGAACGCGCTGGTGGAGCCTTCGCGCGTGCCGAGGTCGACGAAGGGCCCCACGATGACCACGCCGACGGCCTGCATGATGACGTAGTCGATGAGCCGGGCGATGATCCGCTTGGGCCAGGTGCCGATCGGCGGCATCCCGGGGACGGGGCCGGGGGTGCCGTACATGCCGGGGCCGGCACCGTAGCCGGGCGGGGGCTGGTCGTACGGGTTCTGACCGTACGCGCCCTGGCCGTGGCCCGATCCGCCGTAGGTGCCCTGGTAGGCGCCGGGGCCCTCGGGCGGGGTGCCGGGCGGGGTGTCGGACGGGCCCTCGGGCGGGGTCGGGCGCGGCGGTTCGCCTTCCGGCGTGCCGCCGCCGGGGTGCGGGGGCTGCTTGTCGAAGGAGGGCTTACCGCCCCCCTCCGGCTGGGGGCCTGAGGGGTCGTGGGTACTCATTCCCCGAGTAGAACATCGCATATTCTCGACATTTGGGACATTTTGTCCGTTTTGCCGTTCAGGGCGGAAGGCCCGGCCCGATGACTCACGGCACGGGACCCCGTGGCCTCAGCCGCGAACCACCCGGGTCCGGGCCGCCCGGTCCTGCCAGCCGCGCCGCGCCGGACGGTCGAACACCGGCCACACCAGGCCGAGCAGCAGCACCAGCCCGAGCTGCCTGACGACCCATCGCAGCAGCGAGCGGCCGAGGCTCAGGCGGGTCCTGCCGGGCTCAGCGGCGTCCACCACCCGGATCCGGGCCAGCCGCTTGCCGAAGGTCTGGCCGGTCCGGGCGGTCGGCAGCACCTCGTAGAGCAGGCTGACGAACACCAGGATGCCGAGCAGCACGGCCAGCTTGCCCACCACCACGTCGTCCACCAGCCAGACCTGGACCTGGCGGCGGGTGAGGAAGCTGGCCATCTTGGCCTGGTCGAGCTTCTGCTGGAGGTGGTCGGCCACTGAGCGCCCGAGCGGGATCCCGGCGGCGACGGCGACCACCAGCAGCACCCCGGTGTCCACCGCCCTCGCCGCCAGCCGCCGCCCCAGCCCGGCGGGCGCGGCGGGGGCGCGCCGACGACGGACGGCGGCCTCCCGGGCCGGCCGTACGGCGGGCGGCGCAGCGGCGGAAGCGGGCGCCGAGGCGGTTCCGGACCGTACGGGCGCGGACGCGGCCTTCATCCCAGCCGCCTGCGCCTCAGCCCCCGACACCTCGGCCGCCGCTCCAGCCGAGGCCTCGACCGCCGACTCGACCTCCGCCCTCGCCTCCGCCGCCGTCTCCGGCTCCGCCTCGACCACCGGCACCGCCACGGCGGCCGCGACCGGCGTCGGCGCCTCGCGCACCGCCACCGCCATGGCGGGCGCGGCCGCGGCGGCAACCTCCACGGCAACCGGAGCGAGCTCAGCCTCCGCGCGCCCCTCCTCCGTCTCGGGCGCCCCCGGGAGCACCCCCCAGGAGACCCAGCGCGGCGCTCCGCCCGTCTCCATCAGGCCCCGCTGCGCCTGCGGATCAGCCTGCCAGCCGGATGCCCCGGGGGCCTCCTCCGCGGCGGGCTCGACGGTCCGGAACACCGGCCCGCCGATCACCTCCGCCACCCGCGGCCCGACCACGAAGGACGCCCCGCCGGTGGTCTGGTCGAGGTAGACCGGCCCGGTGTCACCGGAGGCGGGCGACGGTGGGGGTGAGGGCGACGGTGAGGACGGAGGCGCGGGCAGGTCCGAGGGCTGCGGCGAGGGCGAGTGCGACCGCGCCTGCGGCACCACCGGGGGCGGCACCGCCCGCGCCGCGGCCAGGTCGGGGGCGGGCCGCCGGGCGGCGAACCGGGGCGGCTCCAGCACCTCGCCCTCGGCGGGCGCGGGGCGGGTGGTACCCGGCACCCAGGCCGAGCCGCCCCAGTACCGGACGAAGCCGGGGATGGAGGGGTCGGGGTAGTAGCCCGGCCCGGGTGCGACGGCCGGGTCGCCGTCGGCGGCGAAGGGACGGTCCGCCATGGGGGTCTTCTCTCCTGCCAGGTCCTGACGAGGGCCGATGGGGGTCGGAACGGTCGGAACGGTCGGAACAGGTCTCAACACGGGTCTCAGCGCATGCCACTGCGGCGCGCCCGCGCACGCCCCGGGGCGCTCGGCGCGCACGTGGGGGGGCGCCCACCGATGGGCGGAAAGTCGCCGAGTAGTCACAAAGGGTAGTACCTCGCCGGGGCGCCGACGGGAAGTTGGCGAATACCCGGACAGCGGAGGGCTGCCCAGGGTAAGGAAACCGGCGCGCGACAGGTGCCTGCGCGCCGCGACCCGGGCCGTTCACCACCCCTCGCGAAACTTCCCGGAGAAAACCCGGAAACGTGTGTAAGAGCCGGTGTGGACCGCCCTCTCAAAGGTCACAGGGCCCGGAACCGGGCACGAACCGAAGACAGAGAGGAAGACGATCATGGACCGCCCCGTCAGCGTCGTGGAGCACGAGCTGGAACTCAACCTGGTGCTCTCCCCCGAGCACAGCGTCCCCGTCCCGGCCCGGCTGACCTACGGCAGCCACGACCCGTACGCGGTGTACATCACCTTCCACCTGGACACCGGTTCCCCGGTCACCTGGGTGTTCGCCCGCGAGCTGCTGGTGGAGGGCACCTTCCGCCCGTGCGGCCAGGGCGACGTGCGGATCTGGCCGACCCGCTCGGGCCGGCGCAGCGTGCTCTGCCTGGCGCTCAGCTCGCCCGCCGGGGACGCGCTGCTGGAGGCGCCGCTGCCCGCCGTCGCGGCCTGGCTGGAGCGGGCGCACCGGCTGGTCCCGCCGGGCAGCGAGCTGGCCGCGCTGGACATGGACGGCTCGCTCGCCGAGCTGCTCGCGTAGGCGTGCGCCGCAGCGTGCACCGGCACGTCCACGACGCACACCGACACGTACGGGTGCGGCGGGATCAGGAGAAGGGGATCGGCGCCCCCGCCGGCTCAGCGGGCCGCGGGGGCCTGCTGACGACCGCGGGTGGCGTCCGGGCCGCCGTCGCCGCTGCGCTGTCCGGGCAGCCGGACGAGCGGCGCGCCGGCGGACCGCCGCCGAGCCCTTATCCGGATCGCGGCGGCGAGCAGGAAGCAGAGCCCGACCCACGGATAGATCGAGGTGGGCACCTGGCGCAGCGGTGACATGTGGAGGACGGCCGGGCCGAGCGGCTTGGCGGCCCACATCGCGAAGGACACGAAGGCGAGCGCGGCGGCCCAGAACGCGGCCCGCCAGCGCAGCCTGCGCACCCCGGCCGGGCGGGCGCGCTCGACGGAGGCCTCGGCGGCGAGCAGGACGAGCATCGGCACGCACCAGATCCAGTGGTGGGTCCAGCTGATCGGCGAGATCAGCACGGCCGTGACGGCGGCGCAGCAGACGCCCCAGGCCTCGGACCGGGGCAGCCAGCGGCCGCTGCGGGCGGCCCAGGCGGCGACGGCGAGGCCGGCCAGCGCGACCGTGCCCGCGCCGAGGGTGGCCAGGGTGCCGGGGTCGGCGGTGTGCAGCAGGCGGGCGAAGGCGCCGCGCAGCGACTGGTTGTCGACGATCTCGGTCTTGCCGACCCGGGAGGAGTCGTAGAGGTACTTGGTCCAGAAGCCCCAGGTGGCGTCGGGCAGGAAGAGCGCGCCGATCAGGAAGGTGCCGAGGAAAGTGAGGGCGGCCGTGAAGGCGGCCCGGACCCGGCCGGTGATCAGCAGGTAGACGGCGAACAGGCCGGGGGTGAGCTTGATGCCGGCCGCGATGCCGATCGCCACGCCCTTGCTGCGGTGCCCGTCCGAACGGGTGAGGTCCCAGAGGATCAGGCAGGCGAGTGCGAGGTTGATCTGACCGTACCGGAGCGTGGTGAAGACGGGTTCGAGCCAGACGCCGAGGCCGGTCACCAGGACCACGCCGATCGGCCGCAGCTCGCGGCGCGGCCAGCCGACCAGCTTGAAGGACAGGTGGGCCAGCAGGGCCAGCAGTCCGAGGTTGCCGAGAGTGATCGCGATCCGGAGGAAGGGGACCGGGAACCAGGTGGTCGGGACGAACAGCATCGCCGCGAACGGCGGGTACGTCGCGGGCAGGTTCCACTCGGTGACGCGCAGCGCGTACAGGTCGGTGCCGTTGGCGACGGCGGCGCCCTCGGCCCGGTAGACGATCATGTCCACCATCGAGGTGTGGACGAAGTGGCGGACCACTGCGTACACGACCAGCGACAGCAGGGCCACGGCCGAGGCGGCCAGCAGCGGGCGGCGGGGCGCCTCGCGCAGCGCGCGCACGGGGGCGTCGAGCGCGAGCCGCAGCCGGCCGGACAGGGGGGCGGGCGAGGGGTCGGGTGCGGTCCGCACCGGGCTGCGCTCGTCTTGCACCGCTGTCACTGTCCACTCCGTCCACCGCTCGGCCAACCAGCGACGATACCGGATGGCGCCGAACCCGGCCTGGGCACGATCGACTACGCAGCGTCACAAGTGCGGCTCGAGCTGCGGAACGGCCGACGGGGTTGGGTACAGGACACCACCCGGCATCCCGCCCACTTCCGGCACCCTCACCTCCGGCACCCTCACTTCGGGAACGGCGCGCCCCGCGACCACTTCGAGAACGGCGTGCCCCGCGACCGCCGCCGCCCGGCCCGCGCGGGGGGCGCGTCCTCCGCCCGCGTGCGCAGCCGCAGCCGGGTCTCCGCGCCGCCGAGGACGGCGCAGCGGCCGAGTGCCAGGTCCCCGCCGGTGGACTCGGCCAGCTTGCGGACGATGTCCAGGCCGAGGCCGGTGGAGCCCTCGCCGCCGTGGCCCTCGCCGCGTCTGAGGGCGGCGGCCGGGTCGCTGTAGCCCGGCCCGGCGTCGCCGACCAGGACGATCACCGAGCAGTCGGTGGCCAGCACGTCCAACGAGAAGGCGGTGCCCACGGCGGTGTGCCGGAAGACGTTGCCGAGCAGCGCGTCGACGGCGGCGGCCAGGTCCGCGCGCTGGACGGGGACCGGCGCGGCCTGCTCGGCGCCGGCCAGCTGCCAGCGGCGGCCCTCGTCCTCGGCCAGCGCGGACCAGAAGCCGACCCGCTCGCGGATCACCTCGGCGGCGTCGCAGCCGACCGCGACGGCGGGCGCGTCCTCGGGGGCGCGACGGGCGGAGCGGATGATCTGGTCGACCTCGCGCTCCAGTTGGGCCACCGCGTGCCGGGTGGCGTCGGCCGCGTCGCCGTCGCCGAGCGAGGCGGCGTTGAGCCGCAGCACGGTCAGCGGGGTGCGTAGCCGGTGCGACAGGTCGGCGGCCAACTCGCGTTCGGCGGCGACGAGTTTGACCACCCGGTCGGCCATGGTGTTGAACGCCTGGGCCGCCTCGCGCAGTTCCTCGGGGCTGCCGTCGACCTGCTTGCCCGCCACCGGGACCCGGACCGCGAGGTTCCCGGCGCCGAGCGAGCGGGCGGCGGCGGCGAGCCGCCGGGCGGAGGCGACGATCCGGCCGCCCATCCGGTCGGCGACCAGCACCGAGATGGCGACCAGGCCGAGCGCGACCGCGGAGAGCACCAGCCAGGCGGTGGAGACACCCCGGGTGAGATCGCTCTCGGCCACGAACACCTCGACCACGGCGGTCCGCCCGGTGTCCACCGCGACCGGCTGGAGCAGGGCGTACCCGCCGGGCACCGAGACGGTGAAGGAGCGGCCCTGCCCGCCGGCGGTGGCCACGTCGCCGAGGGCCGCGCGCCCCTCTCCGATGGTGGGGCCGTCAGCTCCGCCGCCGGTCGACACCCCGGCGGGGGCCGGCAGGTGCACCGCCATCCGCCCCTGCGCGCCCGCGTCGGTGCTGGCCAGCGCCCGGTTGACGGCGTCCTGGTCGGTGGTGATGGCGAGCGCCGGACCGAGCGCGGCGGCCTGCCGCTCGGCGGCGGTGAACGCCCGGTCCCGGGCGGTCTGTTGGACCATCAGGCCGAGCGGGATGAGGAAGGCCAGCGCGACCATGGTGGTCCCGGCGACCGCGGCCTTGATCAGGGCCCAGCGCAGCGAGTGCGCGAACCGCTTCACGTCCGGTGCTCCCCGGGGGCCCCGACGGCTTCCAGTCGGACCCCGACGCCCCGGACGGTGTGCAGGTAGCGGGGGTTGGAGGCGGTCTCGCCGAGTTTGCGGCGTAGCCAGGAGAGGTGGACGTCGATGGTCTGGTCGCCGCCGTAGGTCTGCCGCCAGACCTCGGCAAGGATCTCCTTGCGGGGCACCACCACCCCGGGCCGGGCGGCCAGGAAGGCCAGCAGGTCGAACTCCCGTCGGGTCAGGTCGAGCGCTCGCCCGTCCAGGACGGCCTCGCGCCGCTGCGTGTCGATGGCGAGTCCGCCGACCCGCAGCACCTGGGCGACGGGCGCGGCGCCGCTGCCGAGCCGGCGCAGTACGGCGGCCATCCGGGCGCTCAGGTGCTCTCCGGAGAAAGGTTTCACCAGGTAGTCGTCGGCCCCGTCGTTGAGCAGCCGGACGATCTCGGCCTCGTCGTCCCGGGCAGTGGAGATGATCACCGGGACGTTGGTCAGCCCCCGGATCATCTTGAGCGCCTCGCCGCCGTCCAGATCGGGTAGTCCCAGGTCCAGGATCACCAGGTCGCAGCCGACCTGGGCGACCTCCCGCAGCGCCTCCAGGGCCGTGCCCACACTGCGCACCGCGTGACCGGTGTCGGTCAGGTGGCGGATCAGGGCGGAACGTACGAAGGGGTCGTCCTCGACCACGAGCACTGTTGCCATGGGCCTGCACGGTACGCCATCGACGGGCAGTGGTCTGTACCTCGGGGGTGGCGCCGAGCCCGCTCCGGACATTGTTCAACTGCCCTGCGGAACACCGGGGGTGCCGCTCTCGGCTGCCCGGAAATACGGCAGGATGTGCGGACGATGCGGAACGGACTGGTACAGCTCGGCGCCTGGGCGGCGGCCACCGGGGCGGCGGTGGCGCTGTCCTGGCTCGGCGTGCACGCGGTGCTCACCGGCGCCGCGTTCGAGCAGCCCACGGCGCTGCCGCTGCCCTCCCCGAAGGCCGACGGCACGCCGTACACCGCGACCGTCACCCCCGAGCAGCCGCGCTCAGCCGCCCAGGGCGGGACCCCGTCGGCCTCCCCGACCGCCACCGCCACCCGCCCGCCGGCCGTCACCGCGGCCACCCCGGCGCCCACCCGGCGGCCCACGGCGACCGCCACCACGACGTCCACGGTGAAGAGCTACCCGATCCCCGGCGGCCGGGTGGCCCTGGACATCGGCGCCGACAAGGCCTCGCTGGTCTCCGCCACCCCGGACCCGGGCTGGCAGATGCAGGTGTGGAACGGCGACCAGTGGATGCGGGTGGACTTCACCAAGGGCGACCAGGCCAACTCGGTCTTCGTCTACTGGAACGGCCACCCGCCGGTCGTCGAGACGGCGATCCGCTGAGCCGGCGTCACCGGCCTCACCAGCTCTCGAAGGGCACGTACCCCGGCAGGTACGGCCCCGCGTACCCGGCCCGGTCGACCAGGGTGTGCCTGGTGCCGCCCGGCACCCCGATGGTGGCCAGCACGACCGAGCCGAACCGGTCCCGCACCTCGTACGGCTCGGCCAGCGACAGCGCGCCCCGGTCCACCGCGTAGTCGTACGCGTAGTAGACGTCCGGCACGCTCACCGCGAGGTCCAGCAAGGACGGCCCGGTCATAGCCTGCTGCGCGTCCGTATGCGCTTACGCCGCCCTGCCGAACGGGGCTTGTGCGCAGAGTTACTGGTCAAGCTGCGCCCCGGGGCGGGAGAATCGGCGACGCCGCTGTACAGAATGCCCACCGGAGGACGGTGCCGCGATGCCCCCCGCCCACTCCCCGAGCTCCCCCGGCTCGCCCGGCTCGCCCGGCTCCCCCACCCCCCAGGGCGTTTCCACTCCCCCGTCGGGCGGCGGGAACGACGCCATCGACGCCCTGGACGGCCGGCTGATCCGGCTGCTGGCGGAGGAGCCGCGGATCGGCGTGCTGGAGTGCTCGCGGCGGCTGCAGGTCGCCCGGGGCACCGTGCAGGCCCGGCTGGACCGGCTGCAGGCCAAGGGCGTGATCAGCGGGTTCGGCCCGGAGGTGGACCCGGCGGCGATCGGCTACCCGGTGACGGCCTTCGCGACCCTGGAGATCTCCCAGGGCCAGGGCGCGGACGTGCGGGCGCACCTGGCGGGTGTGCCCGAGGTGCTGGAGCTGCACACCATCACCGGCATCGGGGACATGCTGGTGCGGATCGTGGCCCGCTCCAACGCCGATCTGCAGCGGGTGATCGACCGGGTGGTGGGCTTCGACGGGATCGTCCGCTCCTCCACCGCGATCGTGCTGGAGAACCCGGTGCCGTACCGGATCCTGCCGCTGGTCGACCAGGCAGCCGCCGAGTAGGCGACCCGAGCCGCCGCAGGGGATCGACGGCCGGTCAGCAGCTGGGGACGCTGCCGCCGCTCTTGAGCGCCTCCAGCGCCGAGACCGACTCGGCGAGCGTGCCGACCGGCACCAGCCGCAGCGACTTGGGCGTGTGCACCTTGGCGTCCGCGCACTCGTCCCGGGGCAGCAGGAACACCGTCGCGCCGTCCCGGGCGGCCGCCTGGGTCTTCAGCGGCACGCCGCCGACCGGGCCGACGGTGCCGTCCTTCTCGATGGTGCCGGTGCCCGCGATCTTGAGCCCACCGGTCAGGTCACCGCCCTTTCCGTCGCCGGCCAGCTTGTCGACGATGCCCAGCGCCAGCATCTGGCCGGCGCTCGGGCCGCCCACGTCGCCCAGGTCGACCTTGACCTTCACCTGGTCCGGCGAGAGGTGGAGGTAGTCGAGCGCGGCCGCGGTGGCGCTGTCCTGCGACTCGGCCATCTGCTGGGCCGTCACCTCCTCGGCCTTGGCCGGGTTGCCCTGCGGGTACACCGTCTCGGTCGGGCGGACCGCCTCGTCGGGGTTGAACCACGCCTCCAGCGCACGCCAGAACCTGGTCTCCTGCCCCGGGTTGGTGGCCGAGATGGTGACCATCCGCAGCTCTCCCTCGGTGGTGCGCAGCGGCGCCCCGGTGATGGTGAGCACCGGGCGGTCCTGGTAGGCACCCAGGGTGTCCGCGGTCAGGCCCGGCCACGTGAGGGTGTACGGCAGCGGGACGAAGGCGGCCACGCCGAACAGGGCGGCGACCAGCACCCCGCAGAGCGCGAGCGCGCGGGTCCGCGGGGCGGAGAGGGCCTTGGGCAGCTTGGTGTCGGACACAAGGGGAATCCAAACACACTCTGTCATTCGCCCGCTCGCCTCCGGGGCGAGGCGCTACCGCTCGCCGAAGGCGCTACCTCAGGGCGTCGGCCACCTCGGTGGCCGCCTCCACCACCCGGGGCCCGACCCGCTCGGGCACCAGCCCGTTCAGCATCACCACGCCGACGCTGCCCTCGATGCCGCTCAGCCCCAGCAGCGCGGCGGCGGCCCCGCTGGCGCCGGACTGTTCCTCCGCACGGGTGATGACGAAGCCCTGCTCGGGTCGGCGCTGGCTGGGGAAGCCGCGGGCCTCCAGGATCGCCCGGCCTGCCGCGCTCTCGGTGAGCGGGTGGCGCAGCCCGGTGCGGTAGGCGACGTGGAAGTCGGTCCAGCTCGGCTCGACCACGGCGACGGCCAGCGCCTCGTTGCCGTCCACCAGGGTCAGGTGGGCGGTGGCGCCGAGGTCCTCGGCGAGGCTGCGCAGGGCCGGCAGCGCGGCCTCGCGCAGCAGCGGGTGCACCCGGTGCGCCAGCCGCAGCACGCCCAGGCCCACCCGGGCGCGGCCGCCGATGTCGCGGCGGACCAGGCCGTGCTGTTCCAGGGTGGCGAGCAGCCGGTAGACCACGGTGCGGTTGACGGCCAGCCGGGCGGCCAGCTCGGTGACGGTGAGCCCGCGCTCAGAGTCGGCGAGGAGCTTGAGGACGCGGACGCCGCGGTCCAGCGTCTGGGAGGTCTCGGCAGTCACGACGGACAATCCTTTCCGCGGCGCTCGTGGGGCGGGCGGCGCCGGTCCGAAGGTCGGTGTCGCGCGCAGGTGGGGGTGGCCGCGCTCGGGCCGCGTGGCGTCGTCCTTGACGGCCACGCGGTCCTGCGGAGCCCGTGCCGCGGGGGTTGCCCGGCGGAAGAGCGTGGGGGAAAGGTAGTGAAGGAAATGTCGCGGCGGAAGTGGTTGTCCAAAATTCGGGCGTGATCGTCACCAACGCCGTCGGAAATTCCGGACAAACACCCCCAAGTCACCCGGCGCGCCGGGGCGCGAGCCCGCCCCCGGTCCGATGTCCGGACACACCGGGGCAGACGGGCCCGTCCAGGACACGCCCGTCCGCACCCGCCGGACCGCTACTTCGCCCACTCCCGGATGCGGGCGATCCGCGCCTTCAGCTGGTTGGCGGTGGCCTGCGCGGTGAGCGGCCCGCCGCACTGGCGGCGCAGCTCGTTGTGGATGGTGCCGTGCGGCTGGCTGGTGCGGTGGTGCCAGGCGGCCACCAGCGCGTTCAGCTCCTTGCGCAGCTCGCGCAGTTCCTGGTGGGTGACGACCGGCCGCTGCTCGGCTGGCAGCTCCAGCAGGTCGGCCTCCTCGGCGGGCTTGGTCTTGCTGCGCTGGATCTGGCGGTGCTGGCGCTTCTGCAGCAGCATCTGCACCTGGTCCGGCTCCAGCAGGCCCGGGATGCCGAGGTAGTCGTCCTCCTCCTCGCTGCCCGGGTGGGCCTGCATGCCGAATTCCATGGCGTTGTACAGCACCCGGTCGAAGACCGCGTCGGAGCCGAGCGCCTCGTAGGAGAACTCCTCGCCGCCCGCGCCGTCCGGCCCGTCGTTGGCCCGCTCGGCCTCGGCGAGCAGCCGGTCCTCCTCGTCGAAGAGGCCGTCGCCCTCCTTCTTGGGCCGGTCCAGCACATGGTCGCGCTGGAGCTCCATCTCGTTGGCGAAGCCCAGCAGCATCGGGATGGTCGGCAGGAACACCGAGGCCGTCTCGCCGCGCTTGCGGGCGCGCACGAAGCGGCCGACGGCCTGGGCGAAGAACAGCGGGGTGGAGATCGAGGTCGCGTACACCCCGACGCACAGCCGGGGCACGTCGACGCCCTCGGACACCATGCGGACCGCGACCATCCAGCGCGAGGTCCCCTCCGAGTAGTCGGAGATCCGCTTCGAGGCCTCGGTCTCGTCGGAGAGCACCAGGGTGACCTTCTCGCCGCTGATCTCGCGCAGCATCTTGGCGTAGGCCCGGGCCACCGTCTGGTCGGTGGCGATCACCAGCCCGCCGGCGTCCGGGATCGCCTTGCGGACCTCGGTCAGTCGGCGGTCGGCGGCCTGCAGCACGGCCGGGATCCACTCGCCCTGCGGGGACAGCGCGGTGCGCCAGGCCTGGGCGATCAGGTCCTTGGTCATCGGCTCGCCGAGCCGGGCCTCCAGCTCGTCGCCGGACTTGGTGCGCCAGCGCATGTTGCCGCTGTAGCTGAGGAAGATCACCGGGCGGACGACGTGGTCGGCGAGCGCGTGCCCGTACCCGTAGGTGTAGTCGGCGACGGACTTGCGGATGCCGTCGCCGCCCGCCTCGTACGAGACGAACGGGATCGGGTTGGTGTCCGAACGGAACGGCGTCCCGGTCAGCGCCAGCCGGCGGGTGGCCGGCTCGAAGGCCTCGAAGCAGGCCTCGCCCCAGGACTTGGAGTCACCGGCGTGGTGGATCTCGTCCATGATCACGAGGGTCTTGCGGGCCTCGGTCCGGTTGCGGTGCAGCATCGGGTTGACCCCGACGCCCGCGTAGGTGACCACGATGCCGTGGTACTCCCGGGACAGCGGCCCGGAGGAGTACGCCGGGTCCAGCTTGATGCCTATCCGCGCGGCGGCCTCGGCCCACTGCTTCTTCAGGTGCTCGGTCGGCGCGACGACCGTCACCTGCTGCACCAGGTGGTTGTGCAGCAGGTACGAGGCCAGGGTGAGCGCGAAGGTGGTCTTGCCTGCGCCGGGGGTGGCGACCGCGAGGAAGTCGCGCGGCTGGGTCTCGATGTACTTGTCCAGCGCACCCTGCTGCCAGGCCCGCAGCCTGCCGGCGGTGCCCCAGGGGGCGCGGCCGGGGAAGGCCGGGGAGAGGTGGTGCGAGGCGGCGGGCGCGGCATGGCCGACGGCCCGGACGGGCGCCTCCGTCTCCGGTACGTCGGAGAACAGCGGCATCGAGGAGGCGGCGGCAGTACTCACGGTCTCCGAGGGGGGATCATCGCAGGTCAGAGGCGGTTTTGCGGCCCCGTCCCGCGGTCGGGCGGCGATCGGACAACCCGCCCAGCCTACCGGCCCCGCCACCGTTCGACCGCTTCGACCCGAGCCCGCGGGCGGGCGGGACGGCCGGAATTCGACGTGATACAGGTCACATCGAAGCTCTGTTGAAAGCGCGTAATCGGAGGCCGCCCCACCACTCTCACTGGTGCAAGGCCGCCCCACCCCCACAGCCCGAAGGGACCCCCGCCATGCAGCACAACGGCGTCGAAGAGACCGTCCAGGCCCGCCTGATCCTCTCCCCGCACCGCTCCGCCCGATTGCGCGTGGTGCTGTCCTACCTGCCGGAGGACCCGTTCGCGGTCCGGACGGCCTTCCCCGCCGAGTTCTCGCTGGACGACCTCCCGGACGGCGAGAGCACCGAGGACATCGTCTGGGTCTTCGCCCGCCAGCTGCTCTCGGCCGGCCTGGAGTTGCCGGCCGGAGTCGGCGACGTCCACGTCCGGCCCGCGCCCGGCCGGCGCACCATGGTCGAGCTGCGGGCCCCGGAGGGCACCGCGCTGCTCCAGTTCGACACCACCGACCTGCGGCGCTTCCTGTGGCGCAGCCGACTGCTCGTCCCCGAGGGCGAGGAGCACCTGCACCTGGACGCCGACCGCGCGCTCGCCCAGCTGCTCGGCTGAGTGCCCGGCGTCGTCCGGGAGCGCCCCCGCGCTTCCGGCCGTCAGAGCCGGTCACCGGCCGGCCGGCAGCCGGTCACCGCAGGTCCACTGCCGCCCGGGTCCGGGCCCGGGAAGGCCGACGGTCACCCGCCCACCCGCCTCCGGGCGGTTCAGCCCGACAGCTTGCGCATCAGCCGCACGCCCTGCGCCGCCGTCAGGTGCGGTAGGTAGGCCTTGCCGATCGCCCGGGTGATGCCGGGCAGCGCGGCCGGGTCCGGGTAGGCCATGTACATCGGCCGGTACTCCGGCTGGAACTTCGCCTTGAACGCGAGCAGCGAGCGGAAGCCGTACACCGGCTCCAGCACCTTGCCCATCCAGTCCAGCATCCGCTGCAGCCCGTTGGGCTCCTCGTCCTGCCCGGTGCGGGCCAGCGGCGCGCCCGACAGCGACAGGAAGCGCGCGCCCTCGCCCTTGAAGCCGAGCGCGGCCGAGGCGATCAGGAACTCGTTGACGCCGCGGAAGCCGTCCGAGCGCCGGCGCATGAAGTCCAGCGTCCAGCCGACCGGCACGCCGTTCTCGTACACCGGCATCCAGCTGGTCAGCCCGTGCACCGTCCGCTCCTCGTCCACCGCGATCAGCACCCGCACGTCCGGGTCGTCCAGCTCCTCCAGCCCGCCGAGCGTGAAGCCCATCTCGGGCAGGCCCTTCTCGGAGACCCACTCCTCGGAGATAGCCCGGATCTGCTCGCGCAGCTCGATCGGCGCCTCGTGGTACGCCCACCACTCCGCGGTGATGCCCTGCTTGCCGGCCTTGTTGAGGGCGGTGCGGATGTCCTGCCACTTGCGGCCGGTGAAGGCCAGCTCGGGCAGCGGCACCACGGTGTCCTCGGCGACCTGCACCGAGCGCCAGCCCAGCTGGGCGGCGGCGGCCCTGGTCTCGGCGGACACGCTGTAGAAACAGGGCGTCCAGCCGCGGGCGTCGCAGTACCGGGCGAAGCCCGCCACCGCCCGCCCCCGCGCGTCCGGGGCGCCGAACGGATCGCCCGTGGTCAGCGCCACGGTGCCGACCAGCCGGTAGGCGACGGCGGCGCGGCCGTGCTCGTCGAGCCAGTAGTGGTTGCCTTCCCAGGTGGTGATGAAGGACAGCGTCCCGCCGCCGTGCGCGGTGAGCAGCTCCCGGGCCCGGGCGGCCGCCGTCGCGTCGGCGTGCAGCACCGGGCGGCGGAAGACGGACAGCAACGCGCCCAGCGTGACCACCCAGAACGCCAGACCGCAGTACGTCTCCAGGAACAGCGCCACCGGGCCGACCGCGATCGGGTAGTCCGGCGTCAGGTCGTTGTAGGCGGGCGGCAGGAACTGGGCCGGCAGTCCGTGCATCAGCCGTCGGGCGGTCGCCCCCGGCTCGAACTGGTCGGCCACCAGCCGCCCCAGCCCCACGTACGCCGCCGAGGAGAGCACCGCGGCCCCGCCGACCACCCAGGCCAGTCGGCGCACCGCCCGGCCGGCCAGCCGCACCCGGAACCTCTGCCGGGTGGCCAGCAGCAGGCCGGTGGTCAGCAGCGGCAGCGCCATCGCCTCGACGAAGTACTGCACCACGTCCCCGCTGACCGGCCCGGCGTCCAGGTACAGCCAGGCCAGCAGGCCCACCCAGAGCAGTTCGGCGGCGACGGTGATCCGCCAGGCGAACCGCAGGCCCCGGCGCAGTCCCTCGGCGAGCACCAGCAGCAGCCCCGGGAACAGCGCGGCCATCAGCCGCCCCGGGGTGTCGAAGATCCGCTCGACGGCGTGCGCCCGGGCGCAGTCGTGCGCCGACATCGCGCAGAAGTCGGCCACCTCCTCCGGGCTGAGCCGGTGCGAGAAGTACAGCTCGGAGAAGGTGTTGAACGGCCCGCTGGCGTTGTCGTACAGCGAGGCGAGCAGCGGCCCGCAGGCGGCCGCGACCAGGCAGAGCGCGACCAGCACCCGGGTCTCGGCGTGCGAGGAGCGGTGGGCGCGCAGGTACGGCCGACCCCGGCTGAGCAGCGCGCCGACGCCCAGGCCGACCAGCGCGGCGGCGCACCGCTGGACGCTCTGCAGGTGGCCGACGTACAGCGTCATGACCAGCGGGACGAGCAGCACCAGCACGTGCAGCCGGCGGCGCCAGAGCACGGTGAGCCGGTAGCCGAGCACCCCGGCCAGGGCGAACAGGCCGACGCCGGGCCCGACCGAGATCTGGTCGGCCACCGAGGCGGTCCACTGCTCCCCCGCCGAGGAGCCGAACTCGACCAGTCCGGCGCCCAGCAGGGTGCCGACCACCTGCCCGCCGACCAGCACCGCGAGGGTGTGCAGCCGGCCGAGCCGCCGTTCGGCGGCCGGGCCGACCAGGAGCAGCAGCAGGCTGGTGAAGACGTACGCGCCGATGCCCGAGCACCACAGCATCGAGGTGACCGGCGTCCACCAGCGGCCGTCGGCGAGCGTGGGCAGGCCGACGCCCGCACGGGCGAGCAGCCGCTGGTGCGGCCCGCCGGACAGGCTCCCGGTGGCCGCGCCGAGCGTCCAGAGGCCGGCCAGCAGCGCGAGGGTCAGCGGCGCCGCGCGCAGCCGGCCGCCGAGCATCCGGGCCGCCAGCCGCACCCGCTGCGGGCGCGGTTCCGCCGTCCGGGTGACCGGGGCGAGGTCGGCGCCCGGGTCGGCCGCGCGCCCCGCGCCCGGCCCCGCTCCCCGCTCGCGCTCGACCGCGGGCGCGAGCCCGACCCCGATCACCTGGTCAGTCCGGTCTGTCGGGCCAGCCACGGGATCTGCCGGACGATGCCGGGGCGGAACACGACCCAGCCGTGGTCGCCCGGCATGAGCTCGAACCTGGCCTTCATCCCGGCTTCCTGCACGGCCTGGTAGACCTTCTCCATCTGCGGGCGGAACTCCCCGTCGGTCTCGCCGACCACCATGGCGACGTTGGTGTCCGGGAACTTCCTGCGGGCCATCACATGGAGCGGATCGACCGCGTCGAACTTCTCCTCGTCACCGCCGAAGGCGGCCTTCACGGTCTCCTCCCGGGTGCCCAGGGTCGGTTCCGTCTGCCCTGACATGTCGAGGACGCTGCCGTACACGTCGGGCGCGTTGACGCCGAGCTGGAGCGCGCAGGTGCCGCCCATCGAGGCGCCGCCGATCGCCCAGGCCTTGCGGCCGGTGGCGGTCTGCAGGTTCTGGTGGATCCAGTCGGGGACGTCCGCGGCCAGGTAGGTCTGCACCTTGGCGATCTTCGAGTCCAGGCAGAGCGTGTTGGCCCAGGTCGAGCCGAGCTGATCGGGCATCACCACGATCGGCGCGAGGCCGCCGTGCTCGGCCGCGAACGCGTCCAGCGCCTCGTTGATCTGCCCGGAGAGCACCCAGTCCCCCGGGATCCCCGGCTGGCCACTGATCATGACGACCACCGGCAGCAGCGGCCGCGGGGTGGCCTGGTAGGCGGGCGGGAGGTAGACGTACGCATCGCGGGCCTTGAAGCCCGACTTGGTGCCCGGAATCGGTACCACCGAGACGGTGCCCTTCTCCGGCAGGTTCGCCGGTGCGTGCCAGACCTCGTCGAGCACCTTGTCCTGCGGGGCTGCCACGGTCTGAGCGGTCTTGTCGACGATCAGCGAATCGGTCCTGGTCAGCCACGGCGCGAGCATCACCCGGCCGCTCGGGAACTGCCCGAAGCCGATGTTGACCTGGGAGGCGGCCATCAGCAGCACCAGCAGGCTCAGGCCGAACGTGAGCGCCCGGCGCCGCCAGGGCAGTCGGCGCATCCGGTAGCCCGCCAGGCAGAAGCCCAGCAGGGCGACGGCTATCCACCAGGTGACGTACCGGGGCGTGCCCTCGGGGAACGGGTGCCACCAGCCGTCCACCAGGACGTCGAGCAGCAGGCTGAGCGCGCCCGCGGTGACCAGGGCGGCGGGCAGGCGGAACCGCCACCAGGCCCGGCCGCGGCGGACGGCCAGCAGGACGAGCGCCGCCCAGCCGGCGGCGAGCACGGCGTACGGGATCGGGCCGTGGGTGAGCGGCCAGTCGATCGGGTTCCAGCGGGTGGCGAGAGTGAGCGTGGTCATGCGGCTTTCCCCGGCGGGGTGGTGTCGGCCAGGAATCCGCAAGCCACGACGTTGCCCTCGTAGCCGTGATCCTCGCTGTACGCGTCGCCGCAGGTGATGACCCGCAGCTGAGCGTCGGCGGCCTGGCGGTAGACCCGGTCGTCCGGGAAGTCCTTTCGGTCGTGCACTTCGATGGCGTACAGCTGATGGACGGCGGTGGCGCCGTCCGCCCGGGCTGTCTCGACCCGGTCCCCCCGGCGGAGCGCTCCGAGACGGTAGAAGACGGCCGGCCCGGCGTTGTTGTCGACGTGCCCCGCCAGGACGGCGGTGCCGCGCTGGCCCGGGGTGGCGCCGCCGCGGTACCAGCCCGCGAGGTTGCGGTCGGCCTCGGGCGGGACCTGCAGGTGGCCGTCGGGGCTCTGCTGGACGCCCACGGACACTCCCCTCTGCCGACCGGAATCCCGCTTCCTGGGAGTTTCCTGAGAACTCATTCAACCGGATCGGAACCTTAAGGCACGTCCCCACGACGGCCGTATCCGCACCCGCCGATCGGCAGGGATGCGGGCCCCGCCCGTACGGCGGGCGAAGGTCCGGACACCGAGTGTGACGAATCCGTTCCGCGTACGAGCGTGGCGGAACCACTCGTCGAACAGCTCCGACGACCTGACCCACCGGTTCGGTTGCGTCAATCGAGCGATCGATTACGACCGTCCGCTGCGCCTCTTCGACCGTTCTTGCCCTCATGCCATGCTGACCCGATCACGGGTTCTATCGCTCCTCACAGTCCGAGCGGACTTCCGCACGCCGTACTCCTGCTGAACGCCTCATGAACGGAGTGACCATGGACGCTCTCTCCCGCCGCGCCCTGTTGGCCGCCGGGGCGGCCACCGCCGCCACCCTCGCGGCCGGCTGCGGCAGCGACCGGGCCGTCGGCGGCGGGGAGTACGCGACGGGCGGCGAGCACGCGGCGGGCGGCGCGGCCCCGGCCACCCCGTCGGAAGGCGGGCAGAGCGCCGTCCCGGCCCCGGTCCCGCAGAAGCCGCAGGTCGTGCTGATCGGCGACGGCTCCACCTCCGACACCGGCACCCAGCCGCACCAGCCCGTCCCCGAGAGGCTCCGGCCCGGCCAGCGCCCGCCGCAGTTCGTGGTCTTCTCCTGGGACGGCGCCGGCGAGCTCGACAACGGCCTGTTCGGCCGCTTCCGCCGGCTGGCCCAGGAGCACAACGCCTCGATGACCTTCTTCCTCAGCGGCCTCTACCTGCTGCCGGAGTCCAGGAAGGAGCAGTACCTCCCGCCGCAGCACCAGGCCGGAGCCTCCGAGATCGGCTACCTGAGCGACCAGCACATCCGCGACACCCTGGAGAACGTGCACGCCGCCTGGCTGGAGGGCCACGAGATCGGCACCCACTTCAACGGCCACTTCTGCGGCTCCACCGGCGTCGGCCAGTGGTCCCCGGAGGAGTGGGACAGCGAGATCCAGCAGGCGATGGACTTCGTGACGAACTGGCGCACCAACACCGGCTTCACCGACCTGCCGGCGCTGCCCTTCGACTACCGAAAGGAGCTGATCGGCAGCCGCACCCCCTGTTTGGAGGGCCAGCGCAACCTGTTGCCCACCGCGGTCAAGCGCGGCTGGCGCTACGACAGCAGCGGCAACGGCACCCAGGTGTGGCCGCAGAAGATCCAGGGCGGCGCGCTGTGGGACCTCCCGCTGCAGTCCATCCCCTTCCCCGGACACACCTTCCAGGTGCTGTCGATGGACTACAACATCATGTACAACCAGTGCGGCCCCAACACCAAGGCCGACCCGGCGCTCTACCAGGGCTTCCAGGCCCAGGCCCGGGACTCCTACCTGATGGGCTTCGACCGCACCTACAACAGCAACCGGGCGCCGTACATCATCGGCAACCACTTCGAGGAGTGGAACGGCGGCATCTACATGAACGCCGTCGAGGACGTGCTCAAGACCATCGCGGACAAGCCGGAGGTCCGGCTGGTCTCCTTCCGCCAGCTGGTGGACTGGCTGGACGCCCAGGACCCGGCGGTGCTGCGCAAGCTGCAGAGCCTCGCCCCGGGCCAGTCCCCGGCCGGCGGCTGGGAGGGCCTCCTCGGCACCCCGGCGGCACCGCCGCCGGTCCCCTCCCCCACCGCCACCGCCACCGCGGGCTGAGCGTCAGGACCGGGTGCGGACCCGGCCGGCGAGCAGCGCCCCCAGCAGCGCCACCCCGGCCATCACCAGCAGGATCACCGCGAAGGCCCCGGGCGAGCCGGCGGCCTCGGCGCCCTCGTGGGCGACGGCGAGCGAGCCGCCGCCCAGCGCCGCGAACAGCACCCCGGCCAGGCCCGTCAGCAGCACGTTGCCCAGCGCGTCGCTCATCTGCAGGGCGGCCGAGTTGGCCCCGGCGTCCTCCGGCGCGGAGAGCTTCATCATCAGCACGCTGACGCTCGCGACCGCCAGGCCCATCCCGATGCCGCCGACGCCCCAGGCCACCGAGGCCGCCCAGGCCGGCACCCCCGGGACCAGCACCAGCGCGGCGCCCGCGATCGCCACCGCGGTCAGCACGAATCCGCACCGGATCATCGCCTCGCGGTAGCGCTCGGCCCCGGGCCGCCCCTGCAACCAGGAGCCGAGCGCCCAGGAGAGCCCGCCGCTGGTCAGGGTCAGCCCGGCCAGCGTCGGCGAGAGGTCCCGTTGGGTGGTCATCATCAGCGGGATGAAGGCCTCGGCCGCGAAGAACGCCCCGGCCGCCACCCCGCGCAGCAGGATCACCGTCGGCAGCCCGCGCCCGGCCCGCAGGGTCCGCTTCGGCAGCAGCCCGAGGACTGCCGGCGCCAGCAGCGCCGCCCCGGCGATCCCGGGGATCAGCCCGATCAGGTCGCGGCGCTGGCCCGCGTACTGCAGCAGTCCGGCGCCGACCGCGGCCATCGCGGCCAGCAGGGTACGCCGGCGGTCGAAGTCCGCGCCCTTGGGCACCGGGTGCTCCCGCTCCGAGCGGGCCAGCGCCGGGCCCATCACGGACAGCGGCAGCAGGATCAGCACCGGCACCGCCAGGAACACCCAGCGCCAGCCCAGGTGCTGGGTGACGGCCCCGGAGACCAGCGGCCCGACGATCGAGGGCAGCACCCAGGCCGAGGAGAAGGCCGCGAACACCGCCGGCCGCAGCCGCTCCGGGTAGGCCCGGCCGACCACCACGTACAGCGCGACGATCACCAGCCCGCCGCCCAGGCCCTGGATCGCCCGCCCAGCCACGAACACCCACATGCCGGGCGCCGTGCCGGCCACCACCAAGCCGGCGCCGAACACCGCGATGCCGGTGAACAGCGGCCGCAGCGGCCCGCGCCGGTCGCACCACTGCCCGGAGACGACGAGCGCGAACAGCGTGGTGGTGAAGTAGCCGGAGAAGGCGAAGGCGTACAGCCCGAGGCCGTTCAGCCGGCGGGCCGCGGTCGGCATCGCGGTGTTGACGGCGGTCGCCTCGAAGGCGATCACCAGGACCACCGACACGATTCCCAGCGTCAGCGCCCGGTAACGGCCGCTGAGGACCCCGCCGCCGGAGTCGGTGCCGTCGGGTATCGGGGTGGAGTCGACCGAGGTGGGGGAGGCAGTGGTCATACGTATCATCGTAAGAGCCGTCCGCTTCGATGGCCCCTGACCCGAGTCGGTGATCGGCTCGGTCCGCAGGCGTAGGACCGGCGCGGCGGGCCGGGGCTCAGTACAGCGCCTTGAGCCCCACCACGCCGGAGACGATCAGCAGCAGACAGCCGATCCGGGCCGTGGTCACCGGGTCCCCCAGGGCGGCCATGCCGTAGAGCGCGGTGCCGACCGCGCCGATGCCGACCCAGACCGCGTACCCGGTGCCGATCGGGATGGTGCGCATCGCGTACGCCAGCCCGCCCAGGCTGAGCAGCAGGGCGACGCCGAACACGAGGCTGGGGACGAGGCGGGAGAAACCCTTGGACGATTCCAGGGCCACCGCCCACGCGGTCTCCAGGAGACCCGAGACGATCAGAACGAGCCAAGCCATGACGGCCGTACCTCCGCAGTCCACAGCGGCCGGATTGCCGCCGAACTGCGTCGTCTTGTCGTCACCGGGTACGACGCGCTCGTCCGGGGTGGCGCGAAAACAGCCACCGCCTCCGACGGTAGCACACATTGCCATACAGAATTTACAAAACTTCGTTGACCCCATTCCCCGACTCCGCCATCCTGAATTCACTGGCCGTGTGCCCGAGTGGCTCAGGGGACCGTCTGCAAAGCGGTGAACGCGGGTTCAATTCCCGCCACGGCCTCGGAAAAGGGAATTGCCGGTCGACTCGGATGTCGACCGGCAATTCCCTTTGCGCTTTTCCTGCCAGGCTTTTCCGGTCAGGCCGTGACCGCGTCCTCCGCCCGGATCGGCAGCCGGCCGACCGGTAGGCCGGTGGCGGCCCGGACGGCGGCGGCGACGGCCGACGGGGCGACCACCGCGGGGACGGCGCTGACCGCCTTGGCGCCGAAGGTGGCCACCACGTCCCGCTCCTCCAGCAGGGCGGCGATCCGCACCTCCGGGGTGTCCAGCGAGGTGGGCAGCCGGTAGCCGGTCAGCGAGGGGTTGAGCAGCACCCCGCCCGAGGTCTGCAGGTCCTCCATCAACGCCAGGCCCACGCCCTGGGCCACGCCGGCCTCGATCCGGTCCTCGATCTGCCGCGGGTTCAACGCCCGGCCGACGTCCTGGGCGACGGTCATCTCGACCACCCGGACGGCGCCCAGCTCGATGTCCACGTCCACCACCGCGCGCATCGCGCAGAAGGAGATGGAGACGAAGGCGTCGCCCTGCCCGGACTCGTCCAGCGGCTCGGTCGGGTGCGGGCGGCACTGCGCGGTGGCCCAGAGCTCCTTGCCCTCCAGCGCCTCGGCGACCGGCATGCCGAGCACCCCGTCGTAGGAGGTGATCTTGCCGTCGGCGATCTGCAGCAGCTCCGCCGACATCCCGAAGTTGGCCGCGATCGGCTGCAGCAGCTGGTGGCGGACCATCAGTGCGGCCCGCTCGACCGCGCCGCCGGAGACCCAGGTGTGCCGGCCGCGGGCGGAGGGCCCGGCGATCGACTGGTCGCTGTCGGCCGGCGCGATGTAGACCTCGCTGACGCCCAGCACGGTCTGCACGATCTGCCGGGCCAGCGTGGCGAAGCCCTGCCCGGCGTCGACGGCCGCGCAGATCACCGTGGCGTGGTCGCCGCTGACCCGCACGGTGGCGGTGGAGACCTCGTCCTCGCCCTCCGCGCCCAGCATGTGCACCATGCCGACGGCGTAGCCGATGCCGCGGCGCACCGCCGCCGGGTCCCCGGCGCCGCCGGGCCCGCCCGGCAGCAGCCACTCGGCGTCCGGGTCGTCCACCGGCAGGGCCGGCAGCGGCTCGGCCGCCACCGCGTCCAGCAGCGCCTTCACCGGCGCCGGGCAGGTGACGGCCTGCCCGGTGGGCATCGGGTCGCCGGTGGACATCGCGTTGCGACGGCGGATCTCCACCGGGTCCACGCCCACCCGGGCGGCCAGCTGGTCCATCTGCGACTCGTACGCGAAGCAGGCCTGCAGCGCGCCCTCGCCGCGCATCCGCCCGGCCGGCGGGTTGTTGGTGCGCACCGCCCAGGCGTCCACGAACACGTTCGGGCAGACGTAGGGGCCGACCGAGAAGGCCGTCGCGGCGGCCAGCGCCTCGGCGGAGACGTCCGCGTAGGCGCCGCCGTCCAGCAGGATCTGCGCCTCGACCTTCACCAACGTGCCCTCGGCGTCGGCGTGGTGGCGGTAGCGCAGGAGCGCGGGGTGGCGCGAGCTGTGGGTGTGGAAGGACTCCTCGCGGGTCAGCGTCATCTTCACCGGACGGCCGGTGCGCAGCGCCAGCAGCGCCAGGGTGACCTGGAAGGCGAGGTCCTCGCGGTCGGTGGTGGCGCCGGGCACACCGGTGACCACCAGCCGGACCCGGTCCGGCTCCAGGCCCAGGCAGGCGGCGGTGCGGTCGCGGTCGCCGTGCGGGTCGGTGGAGGACAGGTGCAGTTCGACGCCGCCGTCCGGGCGCGGTACGGCCAGGCCGGCCTCGGCGCCGAGCGGGGCCGGGTCCTGCCGGCCGACCTGGTAGAGGCCCTCGACGACGATCTCGCCGACCGCCTCCGGGTCCCCGGTGCGCAGCGGCAGGTGGCGGAACAGGTTGCCGTCCGGGTGCAGCGGCGGCGCGGTGAAGGCCTGCTCGGGGTCGGTCACGGCCTCCATCGGCTCGTAGTCGACCGTGATCAGGCCGACCGCCAGCCGGGCGGTGTCCGGGTGGTCGGCCGCCACCGCGGCGATCGGCTCGCCGTGGTGGCGCACCACGCCGGAGGCCAGCACCGGCCGGTCGGCGACGATCGGGCCCGCCGGGGCGCCGTCGGGGGTGCCGTCCGGGCCCGGCGGCAGGTCGGCGGCGGTGACCACGGCGTGCACGCCGGGCAGGGCGAGCGCCGCCGAGGTGTCGATGCCGCGGATCCGGGCGTGCGGGTGCGGCGAGCGCAGCACCGCGCCCCACAGCAGCCCCTCGGCCCACAGGTCGGCCGCGTACGGGTAGATGCCGAGCGCCTTGGGCAGCGCGTCGCTGCGCAGCGGGGAGCTGCCCAGGCCGAACGGCTCCGGCGCGCCGCCCTCGCCGCCGTCCTGCTGGATTGCTGCGCCGATGTCGGTAGGCGACGTCATGATGCGTGGTCGTCCTCGGGAAGGCGGATGCCGTGGGCGGGGGTGGCGGTGTACGGGGCGCCGCCCTCGGGCGGGGCCCCGTGCGGGTCCACGTACGGGGTGCCGTGCGCGGGCGTGCCGTCGTAGACGGCGTCGGGCACCGGGGTGCCGTGCGCGGGGGTGGGCTCGTAGACCGGGGCGTCGTAGCCGGTGTCGTAGCCGTGCTGCGGCTGGTGGCCGTCCGGGAAGCCGGCCGGCACGTAGGTGCCGTGCGCGGGGGTGGCCTGGTAGGCCTGCTCGGGGTAGCCCTGCGGCGGGTAGTAGACGTGGTCGTCCGCGGCCTGCGCGGGGATGCCGGGCGGCATCCCGGCCAGCGCGGAGGTGTCGTACACGCCGGTGTCGTAGCCGCTCTCGCCGTACCCGGGGTCGGCCTGGGCCGGGACGGGGGCCGGCTCGGCGGTCGGCTGCGGGACGTGCTCGATCCAGGCCTCGGCGTCGGCGTAGACCGGCGGCTCGACGACCGGCTCCGGCTCGACGGCGGCGGGCTGCCCGACCGACGCCTCGGCCAGGGCCTCGCCGGCCGGCTGCTCGGCGACGGCCTCCTCGGCGGCGGCCGCGGCGGCCTCCTCCGCTTCCTCGGCCTCCAGCGCGCGGGCGTCCGCGACGGTCTGGACGGCGGCCAGCACCCCGCGGTAGCCGGTGCAGCGGCAGAGGTTGCCGCACAGCGCCTGCCGGGCCTCGACCTCGGTGGGCCGGTGGTTGCGCTGGAGCAGGTCGTGCACGGCCATCGCCATGCCGGGGGTGCAGTAGCCGCACTGGACGGCGCCGGAGGCGGCCAGCGCCTGCTGGACGTCGCTCGCGCCGCCGCCGGCGGACAGGCCCTCGACGGTGTTGATCTCGCTGTCGGCGGCCAGCGCGGCGGGCACCAGGCAGCCGGCCACCAGCTGGCCGTCCACCTGCACCGAGCAGGCGCCGCACTCGCCCTGCTCGCAGCCGTCCTTGGCGCCGGCCAGGCCGAGCCGCTCGCGCAGCACGTAGAGCAGGCTCTCACCGATCCAGGCGTCCGTGACGGGCCGTTCGAAACCGTTGACCCGCAGCGTGTAGGAGGCGCACGGGCGCAGCTCGCGGGTGACCTGCGGGGTGAGGCCGAGCGGGTCGGCGTCGAGGGTCTCGATGGGGTCTGTGGTCACTTCAGCGCCCTTCCCAGTGCCCGTCGGGCCAGCACCGATACGGTACGCCGTAGCCGAACGGCGGCCGCGGTCGGCCCCTCGGTCACGGCCTCCCAGGAGCCCTCGGCACCGTAGTTGTCGGGGACGCAGGCGGCGGCCACGTACTCGCCGAAGGCGGCGGTGGCGGCCGGGTCGATCTCCCGGCTGCCGTCCCAGTCGATGCACCCGGCCACCCAGGCCTCGGCCTCCAGCGGGCGCAGCGGCACCGGGGCGACGGCCCCGACGGCGCAGCGCACGGCGCGCCGGGCCGGGTCGAGGACCAGCGCGACGGAGGCGGTGGCGCGGGCCGGGCCGCTGCGGCCGGTGGCCTTGAGGAAGACCTGCGGCGCGTGCAGCAGCGGGACCCGTACCCAGGTGAGCAGTTCGCCGGGGCGCACCGGGTCGAGGCCGGTGAGCAGGTGGCTGACCGGTACCTCGCGGCTGCCGCCGGCCCGGGCCAGGGTGACGACGGCCTCCAGCGCGGCGAGCACCGGGAGGGTGTCGCCGGCCGGGGCGGCGGTGACGATGTTGCCGCCGAGGGTACCGACGTTGCGGACCTGCGGCGGGCCGGCGGTGCGGGCGGCGTCGGCGAGCGCGGGAATGAGCGCGGCGAAGTCGGGGCGGTCCATCCGGGCGTGGGTGAGTCCGGCGCCCAGGACGGCGGTGCCGCCGTCCTCGTAGCGCCAGCCGCGCAGTTCGGTGATCCGGCCGAGGCCGACCAGGGCGGCCGGGCGCAGCCGTCCGGCGTTGACGGCCTCCATGAGGTCGGTGGCTCCGGCCACCGGTACCGCGGCCGGGGCGGCGGCCAGCGCGTCGACGGCCTCGTCGAGCGAGGCCGGCAGCATGATCGTCCGGTTCACCTGGGTCCCACCGTGCTCCACTTGCTCATCGATCGCCTGCCGCCCGCGGCCGTGGCCGTCCTGTCCGCGTCAGCAGCCCGGCCTGGCCCGTAGGGTACGGGCGATCGGGCCGGGTTGGGCAACTCTGGCACACAATGCTCGATGATCATTTCGGGACCGGTGAACGGGACTGCCCGATTGGGACGGATACCGGGCGGTATCTGCCCCGACCCGGGCCGGGCCAGGGCAGATGTTCATCTGTTCTTGACGTCAGATGACCACCCGTAAGTTCCCGGGAACCCCGTTTCGCAGCGGGAGTCGCGGTTCACCGCACCGGCGGCGGTCCGTCGATCGGCCGGCCGGCCACCCCGGGCCGGCGCTGCCAGGGGTGCGGGCCGTCGGCCGGGCGGTACTCGACGCCGAGCGCGTCCAGCACCCGCAGGTGCCCGGCCAGCCGCTGTTCGAAGCCCGCGAAGTCACGCTCGGCCGGCGCGGCGGGCAGGTCGGACCAGGCGACCTCGGCGAAGGCGACCAACCGGGGGAAGGCCCGGTAGTCGATGTCCCGGGCGCTGTCCGCGAACTCGCTCCACAGGTTGGCCTGGGTGCCGATGACGTGCCGGGCGGCGGCCCCGTCCAGCTGCTCCGGGACCGGCTCGAAGCGGTAGACGTCCTCCAGGGTGCGCACGAAGCCGACCGGGATCGGCTCGTCCGGCCCGTCGGCCTGCCGGTGGTCGAGGTAGACGTGCTGCTCGGGACACATCACCACGTCGTGCCCGGCCTTCGCGGCCGCGATCCCGCCGGCGAAGCCACGCCAGGACGAGACCGCCGCGTGGGGCGCCAGCCCGCCCTCCAGGATCTCGTCCCAGCCGATCAGCCGGCGGCCGCGCCCGGCCAGCCAGCGGTCGAAGTGCCGGATCAGGTGGCTCTGCAGCTCGTCCTCGTTGGCCAGGCCCAGCTCGCGGATCCGGGCCTGCGCGGCGGCGCTGTCCTTCCACTGCTCCTTGGGGCACTCGTCGCCGCCGAGGTGGATGAACTCGGACGGGAACAGCTCCAGGACCTCCTCCAGCACGCCCTCGAAGAAGCGCAGGGTCTCCTCGGAGGCGTTGAGCACGTGGTGGCTCACCCCCCAGTCCGTCCACACCCCGAGCGCGGCGGTGTCCACCACGTCGGTGTTGCCCAGCTCGGGGTAGGCGGCGACGGCGGCCTGGATGTGGCCGGGCAGGTCGATCTCCGGGACGACGGTGATCCCGCGCGCGACCGCGTAGGCGACGATCTCGCGCAGGTCGTCCTGGGTGTAGTAGCCGCCGTGCGGGCGGTCGTCGCGGCGCCCGCCGGCCCGGTAGCCGACCATCGAGCGCTCCCGCCAGGCGCCGCGTTCGGTCAGCCTCGGGTAGCGCTTGATCTCCACCCGCCAGCCCTGGTCGTCGGTCAGGTGCAGGTGGAGCACGTTGAGCTTGTGCGCCGCCAGCAGGTCGACGAAGCGCAGCACGTCGGACTTGGGCAGGAAGTGCCGGGCGACGTCCAGCAGCACGCCGCGCCAGCCGAACCGGGGGGCGTCCGCGATGTCGGCGCCGGGCAGCACCCAGCCCTCGCGGCGCAGCGGGGAGCGTCGGTAGGCGTCCGGCCCGAGCAGCTGCCGCAGGGTCTGGGCGGCCCACAGCGCGCCGGCCGGGCCGCCGGCGGCGAGCAGGGCGTGGCCGGGGCGCACCGTGATCCGGTACGCCTCGGCGGCCAGCGCGTCGTCCTGGACCAGTTCGATGCCCGCGCCCGCCCGGCCCGGGCCGAACGGCAGCCCGGTCGCGGCGGACAGCGCGCCGCGCAGCCAGCGCTCGGCGTCGGCCAGCCCTGGCGGCGCGGTCAGCGTGGTGGCGGCGTCCAGCGGGAAGTCCTCGTCCGGGTGGCGGACGGCACTCGAAGGCGCGGGAATGAGGTCCATTCCGACATCCTGCCCACACCCGGAACGATTGGCATAGACCACTGCGGAAGCCCGGCGCTATGCGGAACGGCGTTCCACGGCGTTCGTCGGAAGCCGGGGCCGCCGGGGACTACTTGTCGTCGCCGTCGCCGCCCTGCGGCTTGCCGATGCCGTCGTAGATCTCCTTGCACATCGGGCAGACCGGGTACTTCTTCGGGTCGCGACCGGGCACCCACACCTTGCCGCACAGCGCGACCACCGGGGATCCGGAGAGCGCGCTCTCCATGATCTTGTCCTTCTGGACGTAGTGCGCGAAGCGCTCGTGGTCGCCGTCCCCGTGGGACACCTGCGGGACGGGCTCGACCAGGGTTCCGGTGCCGAGGCCGCGCTCGGGCTCAAGAGTGCTCATAGGTGACAAGTCTATGGGCGCCCCCGGAAACCGGGCCAGTGTCGCGCGAGCGGCCCGGACAACCGGGCAGGATTCAGTTCAGCGTCGGGTCGTCCGGGTAGGTCGCCAGCAGCGCCAGCGGCCCGCGCTGGCGGCGCAGCACCGAGCGCCACAGCCGCTCCGGCTCGGGGCTGGAGATGTCCCCGGGCTCGCAGTCCACCAGGTACCAGGCGCCGCTCTCCAGCTCGGCCTCCAGCTGGCCCGGCGACCAGCCGGCGTACCCGGCGAAGATCCGCAGGCTCCCCAGCTCGCCGGCCAGCACCTCCGGCGGCGCCTCCAGGTCGACCAGGCCGATCGCGCCGTGCACCCGCCGCCAGCCCAGCGGGTCGCCGGTGCCCGGCTCCCCCGGCGCGACGGCCAGGCCCAGCGCCGAGTCCAGCGCCACCGGTCCGCCCTGGAACACCACCGCCGGCTGCCCGACGAGTCTGCCCCAGCCGTCCAGCACACTGCCCACCTCGACCGGCGTCGGCCGGTTGAGGACCACACCGAGCGCCCCCTCGGCGTCGTGGTCGAGGAGGAGCACCACCGCCCGCGCGAAGTTCGGATCGGTGAGCATGGGCGTCGCGACGAGCAGACGGCCGGTGTGGGACCGGCCTCCGTGCGAATGGGCCGCCGTCATGCCACACATGATCCCGCAGAACGGCACCGGTCGGACACCGCAACACTCGAAACCCCGCCACGCCGAAAGAACACCCGTTCGGCCGCACCGGGCGGGCGGGAGCGGCTCCGCGGAGAGCACCATCACGGGAGAGGCTCACGGGAACCATCGGGACGCCTACTACCATCTACGGATGGTGGACGCCCTTCTACGGTGCCGACTCGGATTCTCCGGGGGCCCGAACGCGCCCGTACGCCGTACCACCGGTCCACCGGCGGCTCCGGACCGGAGCCCGTCCCACCCCTCTGGCACCCCGGATTGCGAGAACGATGACCGACGACGTCCTGCTGGTCCACGGCGGAAACCCGCTCGAAGGCGAGATCCGCGTCCGCGGTGCGAAGAACCTGGTCCCCAAGGCCATGGTCGCCGCCCTCCTCGGCCAGGGCCCCAGCAGACTGCGCAACGTCCCGGACATCCGCGACGTCAAGGTGGTCCGCGGCCTGCTGCAGCTGCACGGCGTGACCGTGCGCACCGGTGACGAGGACGGCGAGCTGATCCTCGACCCCTCGCACGTCGAGAGCGCCAATGTGGCGGACATCGACGCGCACGCCGGCTCCTCGCGGATCCCGATCCTGTTCTGCGGCCCGTTGCTGCACCGCCTCGGCCACGCCTTCATCCCCGGCCTCGGCGGCTGCGACATCGGCGGCCGCCCGGTCGACTTCCACTTCGAGGTGCTGCGCCAGTTCGGCGCCACCATCGAGAAGCACCCGCAGGGCACCTACCTGGTCGCCCCGCAGCGGCTGCGCGGCACCAAGATCGAGCTGCCCTACCCCTCGGTCGGTGCGACCGAGCAGGTGCTGCTCACCGCCGTCCTCGCCGAGGGCGTCACCGAGCTGCGCAACGCGGCCATCGAGCCGGAGATCGTCGACCTGATCTGCGTGCTGCAGAAGATGGGCGCGATCATCACGCTGGGCACCGACCGCACCATCCTGATCACCGGCGTGGACGAGCTGGGCGGCTACACCCACCGGGCCCTGCCGGACCGGCTGGAGGCCGCCTCCTGGGCCTGCGCGGCGCTCGCCACCAAGGGCGACATCTACGTCCGCGGCGCCCGCCAGCTGGAGATGATGACCTTCCTCAACACCTTCCGGAAGGTCGGCGGCGCCTTCGAGGTCGACGACGAGGGCATCCGCTTCTGGCACCCGGGCGGCGAGCTCAAGGCCATCGCCCTGGAGACCGACGTGCACCCGGGCTTCCAGACCGACTGGCAGCAGCCGCTGGTGGTCGCCCTGACCCAGGCCACCGGGCTGTCCATCGTGCACGAGACGGTGTACGAGTCGCGCCTCGGCTTCACCGGCGCGCTCAACCAGATGGGCGCGCACATCCAGCTCTACCGCGAGTGCCTGGGTGCCACCCCGTGCCGCTTCGGCGCGCGCAACTTCCTGCACTCCGCGGTGGTCTCCGGCCCGTCCAAGCTGATGGGCGCCGAGCTGGTCATCCCGGACCTGCGCGGCGGCTTCTCGTACCTGATCGCGGCGCTGGCGGCCGAGGGCACCTCGACCGTGCACGGCATCGACCTGATCAACCGCGGCTACGAGAACTTCATGGAGAAGCTGCGCGACCTGGGCGCCCACGTGGAGCTGCCCAGCGAGCAGCTGGTCGACGCCTGACGAGCGGGCCACACGGCGAGAGGCCGGGCTCCCCAGCGGGGAGCCCGGCCTCTCGGGCGTTCAAGGGGTGACTCAGATGCCCTTGGCGGCTTCCTTCAGCTTGGAGCCGGCGCTCACCTTGGCGCTGTAGCCGGCCGCGATCTGGATCGGCTCGCCGGTCTGCGGGTTGCGGGCGGTGCGGGCAGCGCGGTGGGTGCGCTCGAAGGTCAGGAAACCGGGGATGGTGACCTTCTCGTCGCCCTTGGCGACGACCTCGCCGACGATCTCGGCGAAGGCGGCCAGAACGGCGTCGGCGTCCTTGCGGGTCACCTCGGCGCGCTCGGACAGCGCGGCCACCAGCTCACTGCGGTTCATGTGTACTCCTGTGGTCTGTTCGCTTGCGGTGTGCGGGGGCCCATCGGTGCTCCCACCGGGGGGCACCCGGATAGGCCGCAGGTCCGCACACTGTGCTCATGCAGGCAATGCGTGGTCGCAGGCCGGGTCCGTACCCGATGCCGCGCGCCGGAGCCGTCGAAGGCCCGCCCGCCCGCCTGGGAACGAATCCTGCCCCGACCGGCCCCGAGAAAGCCAATCGGGCCCCGGCCGGGCCACCCGAACATCGCCCGCCCGTCGGAGGTGTGACGCTCCGTCGGCTCCGGCGGACCGGGCGCGAGCGGCGGTCGGGACGACTCGCCGGAAGACCAGGGGGACGTTCCGTACTTGTCGGACACGCCTGCCCCGTGCAGGGCTACCGTACGCCCTAGGCACGACAAGCCCAAACACGCCCCTCGCCCTTGTGTCGCAAGGGTTCGGGGCGGGCTTGGGCGAGTATGGCCGCTAATCGGACATTTGACCGATCGGCAACACGTCGCCGGGCGGACCGTCAGAGCTTGACGGCGACTCTCAGAGCTTGACGGTGGGGAAGGCGGCGGTGTCGAGGGTGCCGACGATGCCCGGGGTCGGACGGGCCGGGGCGGGGGCCTCCTGGGCGTCGGCCAGGGCCGCCTCGCGCACGGCGGCGGCGACGGTCTTGGCGACGTCCTTGTTGAAGACGCTCGGGATGATGTAGTTGGCGTTCAGCTCGTCGTCGGCGACGGTGGTGGCCAGCGCCCGGGCGGCGGCGATCATCATCTCGGTGTTGACCGTGCGGCTCTGGGCGTCCAGCAGGCCGCGGAAGACGCCCGGGAAGACCAGCACGTTGTTGATCTGGTTCGGGAAGTCGCTGCGGCCGGTGGCGACCACGGCGGCGGTCTGGCGGGCGACGTTCGGGTCGACCTCCGGGTCCGGGTTGGCCAGCGCGAAGACGATCGCGTCCTCGGCCATGGTGGCCAGGTCGTCGCCGTCCAGCACGTTCGGGGCCGAGACGCCGATGAACACGTCGGCGCCCGCCACGGCCTCCTTGAGGCTGCCGGTGCGGCCCGAGCGGTTGGTGTGCTCGGCGATCCAGCGCAGGCTGTCGTTGAGGTCCTCACGGCCCTGGTGGACCACACCGTGCACGTCCGCCACGGTGGCGTGCTCGACACCGGCCGACAGCAGCAGCTTGAGGATCGCGGTACCGGCGGCGCCGGCGCCCGACATCACCACGCGGATGTCGCCGATCTCCTTGCCGACCACCTTCAGCGCGTTGGTGAGGGCGGCCAGCACCACGATCGCGGTGCCGTGCTGGTCGTCGTGGAAGACCGGGATGTCCAGGGCCTCGCGCAGCCGGGCCTCGATCTCGAAGCAGCGCGGCGCGGAGATGTCTTCCAGGTTGATGCCGGCGAAGCCGGGGGCGATCGCCTTGACGATGGCGACGATCTCGTCGCTGTCCTGGGTGTCCAGGCAGATCGGCCAGGCGTCGATCCCGGCGAAGCGCTTGAACAGGGCCGCCTTGCCCTCCATGACGGGCAGCGCGGCAGCCGGGCCGATGTTGCCCAGGCCCAGCACCGCCGAGCCGTCGGTGACCACCGCGACGCTGTTGCGCTTGATGGTGAGGCGGCGGGCGTCCTCGGGGTTCTCGGCGATCGCCATGCAGACCCGGGCGACACCCGGGGTGTAGATCATGGAAAGGTCGTCACGGTTGCGGATCGGCAGCTTCGAGGACATCTCGATCTTGCCGCCGAGGTGCATCAGGAAGGTGCGGTCCGAGACCTTGCCGATCGACACGCCGTCGATCGCCCGCAGCTTCTCGACGATCTCCTCGCCGTGCGCGACCGAGCTGGCCGCCACGGTCACGTCGATCCGCAGCGCCTCAAGGCCGGACGCGGTGACGTCGAGACCGGTCACCGATCCGCCGGAGGACTCCACGGCCGTGGTGATCGCGCTGACCGCGTTGCCGCGGGCCGGGACCTCCAGTCGCACCGTGATCGAGTTGGAGACACTGGGCACCGTCGCCATCGACGCATCCTTCTTCCGTCTGTCCCGCAGGCTCAACATTTTGTTGAAGGCATCGCCTGCGCATGCTAGACCTCGATCGTCGCACCTACCAAGGGGTACCCAGAAATAACGTTCATTGAGTGTGCGGATCCGACAACCCGGACCCGCCGTCCGAGGTCTCCCGCCGCCGGCTCCTTGCCTCTCCGGGCCGATGCGTTACATTGGACGGGACACCGGCTCGATCCAAGCCCCCGGGCCCAACCTTCGTCCCTTAGAGGGACCACTTGCCGCGAGGCGAGCATGGCGGGTCGGTGTCGTAAACGTCTGAAGGCCCCTCACCGTCGGTGAGGGGCCTTCGTGCTGGTCCGGGTCAGTCCCGCAGCAGCGCGGGCACGCCGGCCGCGTCCGGCAGGTCGTCCGGGCCGGACAGCACGGTCAACCGCTGGGTCGCCCGGGTCAGCGCCACGTACAGGACCCGCAGCCCGGCCTCCGACTCGCCGGCGATGCCGGTCGGGTCGGCGACCACCGTCGCGTCGTACTCCAGGCCCTTGGCCTCCAGGCTGCCCAGCGCCACCACGCGCTCGCCCAGGCCCTCGGTCCAGCCCGCCGCCTCGGCCCGGCGGTCCATCGGCACCACGATCGCCACGGTGCCGTCCACCTCGCCCAGCAGCCGCTCCAGCTCGGCCCGGGCGCCCTTGCCGAAGGCCTCCGGCGAGGGGTCGGTGACGGCCGCGAAACGCGGCTCCACACCGACGCGGCGCACCGCGCTCGGTGAGGGCGTGCCCGGCGCGGCCAGCGCCAGCACCTTGGCCGCGACCTCGGCGATCTCGGCCGGGTTGCGGTAGTTGACGGTCAGCGTGAAGCGGCGGCGCGGCTTGCCGGAGAGCACCTCGTCCAACGCCGCCTGGGCCTCCTGCGGGAACGGCCAGGAGGACTGCGCCGGGTCGCCGACGATCGTCCAGGTGGCCATCCGGGACCGGCGGCCGATCATCCGCCACTGCATCGGGGTGAGGTCCTGCGCCTCGTCCACGATGACGTGCGCGTACTCCTTGCGCTCGACCGGCTGTCGGTCGCGCTGACGGGCGCTGCGGTCGGCGAAGGTGGTGACCTCCTCCAGGCCACTCAGCAGGTCCACCGCGTCCACCTCGCGGACCTTGGGCCGGGCCGCCTCGCCGAGCAGCACCTGCAGCTCGTCCACCAGCGCCACGTCGTGCGCGGACAGCGCTCCCTCGCCCGCCGGGGACAGGTGGCGCCAGGAGGCGGCCAGCAGCTTCGCCTCGTCCGGGGTGACGGCGCGGCGGGCGATCCGGTTGGTGTGCCGGCCCTGCTTGAGGGTGCCGAGCACCCCGCGCGGGGTCAGGGCCGGCCACCAGGCGTCCAGGAAGTCCAGGAACGGCGCCTCGTCCGAGACGTACTCGTCGAAGGACTCCTTCTCCTCCTGGCGCTGCTCCCGGGCGTAGTGGTCGGCGGGCTTGGGCAGGTGCCTGGTCGCCTCCTGCCACAGCGCGTCCAGCAGCAGCCGGCGGGCGCGCGGGCGCAGCAGGTTCAGCGGGGTGCCGCCGGAGCCCACGACGTTGCCGCGGACGGCCTTCAGCCGGCCCGCGTCCAGCTTCAGCACCTCGCCGCGGGCGACCACCTTGAGCTCCTGCGGGGCGCCCAGTTCCAGGGCCGCCCGGGCGGCCCTGCGCAGCAGCTGCGTCATCCGGGCCGAACCCTTGACCCGGGCCGCCTCCGGGGTGTCGTAGGTGCCGGCCTCGATGCCGTCCACCAGCGAGCCGACCGCGCGGATCGCGACCTGCCCCTCCTCGCCGAGCGAGGGCAGCACGCCCTCGGTGTAGGAGACCAGCAGAGGGGTCGGCGAGACCACCAGGATGCCCCCGGCGTAGCGGCGGCGGTCCTGGTAGAGCAGGTAGGCGGCGCGGTGCAGGGCGACGGCGGTCTTGCCGGTGCCGGGGCCGCCGGTGACGAGGGTGGCGCCGGCCGCGGCGGCGCGGATCACCTCGTCCTGCTCCTTCTGGATCGAGGAGACGATGTCGCGCATCGAGTGGCTGCGGGCGCGGCCGAGCGAGGCCATCAGCGCGCCGTCGCCGACCACGGCCAGCTCCCGGCCGTTCAGGGTGGGGGTGAGGTCGGGGCGCAGCAGGTCGTCCTCGACGCCGATCACCTTGCGGCCCTTGGAGCGGATCACCCGGCGCCGGATCACCCGGCCCGGCTCGACCGGGGTGGCCCGGTAGAACGGCGCGGCGGCGGGGGCCCGCCAGTCGATCACCAGCGGGCCGTACTCGGCGTCCAGCACGCCCAGGCGCCCGATGTGGAGGGTCTCGGCGACGGCCGGGTCGGCCGGGTCGAGCGGGGTGTCGGACGGGATGCCGTGCTCCTCCGGGGCGTCCGCCCGCTGGAGGTCGATCCGGCCGAACAGGAAGTCCTCGAACTCGTTGTTGAGCCGCTGGAGGTGGGCGCCGGCCCGGTAGACCTGGGCGTCGCGCTCGGCGAGCGCGCCGGGGGTGCCGACCTGGACCCGCTTGGCGGCGTCCTCGAGGATGTACTCGGCCTCGGCGAGCTTCTCCTCCAGCCGGTGGTAGACGGTGTCGAGGTGCTGCTGCTCACCGGCGATCTCGCGCTCGCGGACGGTCTCGTGGTCGGTGGCGGGGGTGGTGTCCGTGTTGCTCTGCATGGCCTCGGGGGTTACGACGGAATCCGGCTCCGGAAAACGAGCGGACGGATGATCCTACGCCGGGACGGGCGGCCGCGCCGCACCGGGACGGTAAAAAATTTCGAAGGCCGCCCCCCGCGCGGAGCGGTGGACGGCCTTCGGTGTGAACATGGGGTGGTGGAGATGCCGGGAATCGAACCCGGGTCCAGTGGAGTTAATTCAGGGCTTCTCCGAGCGCAGTCCGCTGTGCTTTTCTCGGCCCTGGCGGTCACACGGACAAGCCGCCAACAGGCCCAGCTGCTGTTTGATTTCCCATCCACCCTCGCAGCCCGGGCGGACGGTTGAGTTCCCTAGATTATGCCAGGGTCCGGGTCGGGAACTCCCCGGTCTGACACCCAAGCGCTATCGGTGCTTATTAGGCAGCGAGAGCGAACTGCTGGGAATCGCGCTTAGAGTTGGCGATTATTTTTTTGCGACACGTGGTTAACGAGATCATTGCCGCGTTCCTCGGCTCGCTTCCCCTGTTTCAACATCCCCTGTCGAAACCGATCATCCCCATGTTTTTTTGAGAAACAGCTCGGACGGTGACCGTCCGTGTTGCTTGCGCCATAGTACGCGAGGCGACGGGCGAGGGTCCAGCGGATTAACGCTGGCGCCGTCGGGCCGCCGCCACCGCGCGGGCCGCCTCGCGGGTGTCCTGCTTCTCGCGGAGCGTCTGGCGCTTGTCGTACAACTTCTTGCCGACCGCGAGCGCGAGCTCCAGCTTGACCCGGCCGTCCTTGAAGTACAGCGACAGCGGGACCAGGGTGTGGCCGGCGTCGCGGACCTTGGTCTCGATCTTGCGGATCTCCAGCTTGTGCAGCAGCAGCTTGCGCTTGCGCCGGGCCGCGTGGTTGGTCCACGTCCCCTGGGTGTACTCGGGGATGAAGACGTTGTCGATCCACGCCTCGTGGTTCTGGATGTAGGCGTAGCCGTCGACCAGGTTGGCCCGCCCCTCCCGCAGTGACTTCACCTCGGTGCCGGTGAGCACGAGGCCGCACTCGTAGGTGTCGAGGATCGTGTACTCGTGTCGCGCCTTCTTGTTCTGCGCGATCAGCTTCTGTCCGGTTTCCTTTGCCATAACGCGGTCATTCTCGCACTTCGGGGCCCGGTCGGGCAGCTGCTTTAGGCACGGGGCGGCCGCGTCCTAGGCCCGGGTGCCGAGCCCGGCGAGGACGCGCAGGGCGAGCGCGTCGGCGTCCTGGCCGACGGCGGCCGGGACGTCCGGGGTGAGGCCGGTGCCGTCCAGCGAGTGGCCGGCCGGGGTGTAGTAGCGGCCGACGGTCATCTCCAGCACGGCGCCGTCGGCGAGCCTGCTGGGCTGCTGGACGGTGCCCTTGCCGAAGGTGCGGGAGCCCACCACCACAGCGCGGCTGCGGTCCTGCAGAGCGCCGGCGAGCAGCTCGGCGGCGCTCATCGTGCCGCCGTCCACCAGCACCACCAGCGGGGTGCGCTGGTCTCCGCCCGGCAGGGCGGTCAACTCCCGCTTCTCGCCGCGCTCCTGGTACGAGCCGACCGCCCCGCCGTCCAGGAAGACCCCGGCGGTGCCGACCGCCTCGTCCACCAACCCCCCGGAGTTGCCGCGCAGATCGAGCACCACGCCGGTGTGCGGGGCGCGCAGCGCGGCCCGCACCTGCTCGGCCACGCCGCTGGTGAAGGCCCGTACGGTGATCCGCAGGTCCCCCTTGTCCAGCCGCTCGGCGGTGACCTGCTGGCTGTCCAGCAGCACCCGCCGCAGCCGCAGTTCGCGCACCTGGCCGTCGCCGCGCTGGACGGCCAGGGTGACCTCGGAGCCGACCCTGCGCTCGCCGCCCTGTCCGCGCAGCCGGGCGACCACCTCGGTGACCGGCAGGTGGTCGGCCTGGTCCCGGTCGATCCGCAGCAGCCGGTCGCCGGGGGCGATCCCGGCCTCGGCGGCCGGTCCGGACGGGGTGACCTGGGAGACCGCCGTGACGCCGTCCTCGCCCCGGCCCACCGAGAGGCCGACGCCCAGGTAGCGGCCGTCCAGGCCCTGGCTGAACTCGGCGTACTCCTGGGCGCTGTAGTACGCGCCCCAGCGGTCGCCGCCGGCCGCGAGCAGGTGCTCGGCCTGCTGCTCGGACAGCGCGGTGCCCGCCGGGTCCACCGGGAGCCCGGCGGCGGCCGGGGCGAGGTCGGCGGAGGCGCGGTGCGGGGGCGGCCCGCTCGGGTCGCCCCAGGCGCCGGTGGCGGCACCGGCGATCAGCACGGCGCCGAACACCAGGCTGAGGGCGGCCACCTGACGTGCCCTGCGCGGAGTTTGCAGCATGGCACCGGAGTGTAGACACCGCATCGCGCGCGGGGACCGGAACGGCGGACCGCGGAACGGCGACGGCCCCGGACGGCGCAGTGCCGTCCGGGGCCGAAGCATCCGGTGGGATCAGACCTTGAGGTACTTGCGCAGCGTGAAGAACGCCGCGATGCCGGCCATGCCCATACCCACCACGATCAGCAGCGGGATCACCGCGAGCACCGAGCTCAGGCCGATGAAGTGGATGAACTGCACCCGGTCGGCCAGCCAGTGCTGGACGAAGAAGTGCCCGCCGAGCAGCAGGCCCGAGGCCATCACCGCACCGAGCAGCGCGGCGAACGCGGCCTCGGCGATGAACGGCATCTGGACGTAGAAGTTCGAAGCACCGACCAGGCGCATGATGCCGGTCTCGCGCCGCCTGCTGAACGCCGACACCCGGACGGTGTTGACGATCAGCAGCAAGGCGACGAAGAGCATCAGCACCATGATCACGAAGGCCGCCGTCTGAAGCCCGTTGAGCAGGCCGAAGAGGTTCTCCAGGATCTTCCGCTGGTCCTCGACCGACTTGACGCCGGGCTTGCCGGCGAAGGCGCTCTGGATGACGTCGTACTTGGTCGGGTCGTTGAGCTTGACCCGCCAGGACTGCGGCATGGCGTCCGCGCCCAGGACGGAGATGAGCGGGTTGTCCGGGTTCATCTCCTTCCAGTGCTTGTACGCGTCGGCGGAGCTCTCGTAGGTGGAGGACTGCACCACCGAACTCATCTTGTCCAGCTGGTCCTTGATGTCCTGGACCTGCTGGTCGGTGGC
Source organism: Kitasatospora sp. NPDC056531 (assembly GCF_042794375.1). Taxonomy (NCBI): domain Bacteria; kingdom Bacillati; phylum Actinomycetota; class Actinomycetes; order Kitasatosporales; family Streptomycetaceae; genus Kitasatospora; species Kitasatospora sp. NPDC056531. The sequence continues at coordinate 106,033 of NZ_JBHTTU010000015.1, forward strand.
CGCGCCCTTGTCGCACTGCGGCGAGTTGCGGGCGTCCGCCTTGGTGCAGAAGTAGATGCTCACCTCGACCTTGTCGTACCAGTACCCCTTCATGGAGTTCACCTGGTCGCGGACCAGGAGCGAGGAACCGGCGAGGGCGAGGGAGAGCGCGACACTGACCACGACCGCGATGGTCATGGTCAGGTTGCGTCGGAGACCCACACCGATCTCCGACAGGACGAACTGGGCACGCATGCGGAAACAACTCCAGGGTCGGTACTGCTCGGTCTGGCGGTTCGGGCCGGCGGGCCCTACGGGTCAGCGCTGGTGGGTCAGTGCTGGTATCCGTAGACGCCGCGGGCCTGGTCGCGGACGAGCAGCCCCTTGTCGAGTTCGATGACTCGCTTGCGCATCTGGTCGACGATGGCCTGGTCGTGGGTGGCCATCAGCACCGTGGTGCCGGTGCGGTTGATCCGGTCGAGCAGCTTCATGATGCCGACCGAGTTCTGCGGGTCGAGGTTACCGGTGGGCTCGTCCGCGATGAGCAGCATCGGGCGGTTCACGAAGGCGCGGGCGATCGCCACGCGCTGCTGCTCACCACCGGACAGCTCGCCCGGCATGCGGTCCTCCTTGCCGCCCAGGCCGACCAGCTCGAGCACCTCGGGCACCACCTTGTTGATGGCGCTCTTGGGCTTGCCGATCACCTCGAGGGCGAAGGCGACGTTCTGCGAGACCGTCTTGTTCGGCAGCAGGCGGAAGTCCTGGAAGACGGTGCCCAGCTGGCGGCGCATGTGCGGCACCTTCCAGTTGGACAGCTTGCCGAGGTCCTTGCCCAGCACGTGCACCGCACCGGTGCTGGGGCGCTCCTCGCGCAGGCACAAGCGCAGGAAGGTGGACTTTCCCGAGCCGGACGAGCCGACCAGGAAGACGAACTCACCCTTCTCGATCTCCAGCGAGACGTTGTCCAGGGCGGGACGGTTCTGCTTGGGATAGGTCTTGGAGACGTTGTCGAATCTGATCACGGCTGCATCACGGAGGCCATCCTAGGCGGCGCCAGTCCTCGGTCGGTCCGCCCCGGAGGCCCGGTCCTGGGGCGGGCGATGGGAGCGCGGAGGGCCACTCCCGGTCTGGGACCATACGCGAATCGGCGACCGGCCTGCAGGGGCGGCCCAGGACAGCGGTCGGATTCTGGGGAAGAATGTCCGGTTATGCCGTGAATATTGCGAGCCATCTCACAGCCCGGGAGCCGGAACCGCCAGAACCTGGCAGAGTGGAGGTGGCGACCGTGTTCGGCCGCTCCCCCGTACAGGGCAGGAAGAGGAACCAAAGCCCCGTCCGGTGCGTTGGCTGTAGCAGCGAGGAGGAGATCGCATGACCTGCGACCATCTGGTGTGCGCCAACTGCAACGGCCGCGTCAGCGACGGGCGTTGCCCGGTGTGCCGCGCCAACCGGGCCCGACTGCAGGAGCAGCAGGGGCCGTTCGCCGCGCTCTCCCCCGCGATGCTGCTGGCCCTGCTGGCCGGCCTGCTCGCGGTGGCGCTGATCGCACGGCAGGCGCTGGCCTGAGGACCGACGAGGCATACGGGAAGGCCCCCGACCGCTGGTCGGGGGCCTTCTCCGTGTCCGGGTGGTGTCCGGTGCTCACTCCGCGCCGGTCTCGCGCTGCTTGCGCCGGCGGATGCCGGCCTCGATGCTGTGCTCGATTTTCATCGAGGCCGAAATCCTCACGCCTCGTTCGAGGTCTCGCGCTGCTTGCGCCAGCGGATGCCGGCCTCGATGAAGCCGTCGATGTCGCCGTCCAGCACGGCCTGCGGGTTGCCGGCCTCGAACGCGGTGCGGACGTCCTTGACCATCTGGTACGGGTGCAGCACGTAGGAACGCATCTGGTTGCCCCAGGAGCTGCCGCTGTCCTTGAGCGCGTCCATCGCCGCCTTCTCCTCCTGGCGGCGCCGCTCCAGCAGCTTGGCCTGGAGGACGTTCATCGCGGACGCCTTGTTCTGGATCTGCGAGCGCTCGTTCTGGCAGGAGACCACGATGCCGGTCGGGAGGTGGGTGATGCGCACCGCCGAGTCGGTGGTGTTGACGCCCTGGCCGCCGGGGCCGGAGGCACGGTAGACGTCCACCCGCAGGTCGCCCTCGTCGATGTCGACGTGGTCGGACTGCTCGACGACCGGGAGCACCTCGACACCGGCGAAGGAGGTCTGCCGGCGGCCCTGGTTGTCGAACGGCGAGATGCGGACCAGGCGGTGGGTGCCCTGCTCGACCGAGAGGGTGCCGTAGGCGTACGGCGCCTTCACGGTGAAGGTCGCGGACTTGATGCCGGCCTCTTCGGCGTACGAGGTGTCGTACACCTCGGTGGGGTACCCGTGCCGCTCGGCCCAGCGCAGGTACATGCGCATCAGCTGCTCGGCGAAGTCGGCGGCGTCCACGCCGCCGGCCTCGGCACGGATGTTGATCAGCGCCTCGCGGGCGTCGTACTCGCCCGACAGGAGGGTGCGGACCTCCAGCTCCTCGACCGCCTTCTGGAGCGAGACGAGCTCGGCCTCGGCTTCGGCGCGGGTGTCCGCGTCGTCCTCGGCCTCGGCCAGCTCGAACAGCACGCCCAGGTCGTCGATTCGGCTGCGCAGGCCCTCGACCCGGCGCAGTTCGCCCTGGAGGAAGGAGAGCCGGCTGGTCACCTTCTGCGCGTTCGCGACGTCGTCCCACAGGGTGGGGGCGGCTGCCTCCTCCTCCAGGACCGCGATGTCGGCCCGGATCTTGTCCAGGTCGAGGACGGCCTCGATCGACCCCATGGTCGTATCGAGGTTCTTGAGCTCTTCGGAAGGATCGACGGCTGCCACGCCCCCCAGGGTAATGGTTCCGGGGGTGGTCATGACGACACCCCCGTCCGGGGCCGCGCTACGGCGCCCGCGGGGCGGTGCTGTGCACGGCCGGGCGGGCCGGGTGGCCGCGGTCCGGTTCGGTGGCCGCGAAGGCCGTCCAGGCCGCGGCGGCGCCCGCCAGCAGCAGGACGGTGGCCAGCAGCACGGCCAGCAGCCGGCGGCGGCGCAGCAGGGCCTGGCGGTCCCGGCGGTGGCCTGGGGCGGCGCGCTGGGCGCGGGACTCGGCGGCGTACGCGGCCAGCTCCTCGGCCGAGGGGCGGCGCAGGCTGGTGTGGGTGTCCCGGGTGGAGTCCGGGGCGGCGCCGGGCACCAGCGGGACGGCCGGGCCGCGGCGGCGCTTGTGGATGCCCGGGCCGGCGTCGACCTCGGCGTAGACGGCCTCGCCGGGGCTCAGCTGCTCCTCGGCCGGGGCGCGGCCCTGGGAGGGCACCGCCAGCACCGGAAGGCCGGCCAGCGAGGGCAGCTGCTCGCGCAGCCTGGCCGCCAGCTCGGCGGCGCGCAGCCGGGAGGCCGGGGCCTTGGCCAGGCACTCGGAGATGATCCGCCACAGGCCGTCCGGCAGGCCGGGGATCGGCGGCACCTGCTCGGTGACGTGCCGGCGCAGCACCGCGCCGGTGTGGCCGCCGCCGAACGGGGTGAAGCCGGCCAGCAGCTCGTACAGCACGGTGGCGAGGGCGTAGATGTCGACGGCGGCGCGCGGCTCCAGGCCCTCGATGATCTCGGGGGCGAGGTAGTCGGGGGTGCCGATGATCCGGGTGGCCCGGGTGCGGCGCGGGGCGTCGACCAGGCGGGCCACGCCGAAGTCGGTGAGCTTGGCGCGCGGGGCGCCGCCGGGGCCGGGGGCGGCCGCGAGGTCGAGCAGGACGTTCTCCGGCTTGACGTCGCGGTGGACGATCCCGGCCGCGTGCGCGGCGGCCAGGCCGTCGGCGACGTCGGCGATGATCGAGGCGGCGGTCTGCGGCGGGAGGGCGCCGTCGCGCTCCAGCCGGGAGCGCAGGTCGGTGCCCTGGACCAGCTCCATCACCAGGGCGAGGTCGCTGCCGTCCACCACCATGTCGCGCACGCCGACCACCCGGGGGTGGTCGAGGCTGGTCAGCGCGGTGCGCTCCTGGACGAAGCGGCCGACCAGCACCTGGTCCGCGGCGAGGTCCTCGCGCAGCAGCTTGACCGCTACCGGGCCGTCCGGCCCCTCGCCGAGCCAGACCGTCCCGGCCGAACCCCGGCCGATCACCTGGTGGACGGTGTACCGGCTGCCGATCTTGCGTGCCAATGCTGCTCCGTGGGCGGCGCGGGAGCGCTCCGGGGGTCCGGGCGCGCTCGGTGGGGCGGGACAACAGCGACCAACCTACGCGCCCCGACCCCCTGCGCGGGCCGCCTGACCGCCCCTGGGCGGGACTCCGGGGCGAGAAATCTCGTGAATTGTCGACAAAGCGTCAATCCTGCCGCCCCGGAGGCGATCCGCGCCTATTTGCCGAAGACGCTGCTCACCCAGTCCCGCGCCGAGTCCCACCAGCCCACGACGTTGTCCCAGTAGTGCGGCAGCGGGGTGAAGCTCCACAACGCCACGCCGGCCAGGCCCAGCACCAGCAGCACCATCAGGCAGCCCTTGAGGCAGCCGAGCCCCGGGATGTACATCCGGTTGCGGCTGCGCGGGCGCCGCTCGCGCGGCGGGGCCGGCTCACGGCGGGGCGGCGCGGGCGGCTCCTCGCGGCGCTGCGGGGGCTCCCGGTACTGCGGCGCGGGCGGCTCGGCCCGGCGCGGCACCGGGGTGGGCGGGGGCGGCGGCGGGTAGGCGCCCTGCGGCTGGCCGTAGCCCGCCGGGGGCTGCCGGTAGCCGCCCTGCGCGCCCGGGGCGCCCTGACCCCGCTGGCCGCCCTGGCCGCCCTGGCCGGCCTGGTAGGGCGGCGGGGCGACCGACGGGCGCTGGGAGTAGCCGGGCGGCGGGCCCTGACGGCGCTGGTCCGGGCGGTAGCCGGCCGGCGGCTGCGGCTGGTAGCCGGGCGCGCCCTGGCCGGCCTGGTAGGGCGGCGGGGCGACCTGCGGGTCCTCGAAGTCCTCCGGACCGAAGTAGCCGACCTGGGTCTGCTGGTTGCGGTCGCGCGCCGCGCGCAGCTGGGTCTGCCACGGGTGCGGCGTCTCTTCCTGCGCCCCTGCGGGCGCCCCGGGCGGGGGCGGGGGCACGGCGGTGGGCGGCATCACCTGGGTGCGGTCCTGGCCGCCGTACGGGGGTGCGGGCGGCGGCTGGGTGCCCATCACCCGGGTCGCCGCGGCCGGGTCGTACTGCGGGCCGCCCGGGGGCGGCGGCAGCACCTGGGTGCGGTCCTCGGCCCCCGTCCCGCCCGGTCCGGTCGGGACGGCCGACACGGTGCCGGGGACGGTGGTCGGCTGCGGGTCGGGCAGCAGCAGGGCGGCGACCGCCAGCGCCTCGTCCACCGCCGCCGGGGAGGCGTGCACGCCGACCCCGGCCGCGACCACCCGCAGCGCGCGGGCCAGCGAGGTGGCGCTCGGCCGCTGGGCCGGGTCCTTGCGCAGGCAGCGCTCGATCACCGTCCAGAGCGGCTCGGGCATGGTGCTGGGCCGCTGCGGCTCCTGCGCCAGGTGGGCCTGGAGGACGGCCAGGGCGCTGTCGCCCTGGAACGGCTGGCGGCCGGTGACCAGCTCGTACAGCATGATCCCGGCGCCGTAGACGTCCACCGCGGAGGTCTGCGCGCGGCCCTCGGCGGACTCCGGTGCCACGTACGCGGGGGTCCCGACGAACTCGTGGGTGCGGGTGACGGCCGGGGAGTCGGCGAGCCGGGCGATGCCGAAGTCGGTCAGCATCGGGTGCATCTGTTCGGTGCCGTCCACCAGGACGGAGGCGAGCAGCACGTTGGCCGGCTTGAGGTCGCGGTGAACGATCCCGTCCGCGTGGCTGGCCGCCAGCGCGTCCGCGACCTGGGCCATCAGCAGGGCGCCCGCGATCGGGCTGAACGGGCCGTTGGCGCGCAGGTAGCGGGCCAGGTCGGGGCCCTCCACCAGGTCCATCACCAGGGCCAGCAGCTCGCCCTCGACCACCAGGTCGCGGACCCGGACGATGTTCGGGTGGGTCAGCCGCAGCAGCAGCGAGCGCTCGCGCAGGAAGCGCATCACGACGTCCGGGTCGGCGGCCAGCTCCTCGCGCAGCACCTTGATCGCCACCTGCTGCCCGGGCTCACTGCCGGGCACCTGGACGTCCGGTCGCACCAGGCCGCGCCAGACGGTCCCGGTGGCACCCCGCCCCAGGGTCTCCTCAAGCAGATACTTGCTGCCGACTGGCCGCACCTGTCGCACTCCTCGCCGTGCCGCCCGCGCGGGGCGCTCCTCCGCCGGTGCGGTGAGCCTGCCGGGCCCGTGTTTGCGGCCACTCTAACGGTGTCCGTTCAGGTTTCTGAGGTGACCGGCGAGCCATCCGAGCAGGGTTGGGGGACATCCCCTAGGGGACTGCCCTGACGCATCTCGGGGGACTGGCCGGAGCCGCTCGCCCGGGCCCGCCACGGGGCCGTCACGGCGGCGGTTGACCTGACTCCCCGTCGCCTCCACCATGGCGATGATCGCAAGATCGTCAAATCCGGTACGGTGCGCGGACTGTCCACGCCGGATGGCAGGATGGACACTCGCCACTCGTGTGGCCCAAAGGGTCGCCGCGACCGCCCGGTGCGACCGCGACGACACCGGGCAGCGGTACCAGGCATCACACCAGCAGAAGGGACCCGCGGGCGAGATGCAGATCCGGCTGACCGTCCTCCGACCGCGCAGCGGCCCGACCGCCGCCGGCGCCGCCATCCCCTACGTGGACGTGCTGGTCACCGCGCCCGTCGGCACCGCGCTCGGCGCCATCGCGGGCGCGCTCGCGGGCGCCGTGGGCGTCCGCGGCCCACGCGCCGCGACCCATGTGCACCTGTACGCCGGGGCGCACCGGGTGGACGAACACACCCTGCTCGGCCACCCCCCGCTGCTCGACGGTGCCGTCCTCAGCCTCAACGAGCCCGACCCGACCGCCGACGACCCCGACGACACCACCGCCGCCGCCGCCGAGCTGCGGATCGTCGGCGGCCCCGACGCCGGCGGCGTCCACCGGCTGCACGGCCGGGAGATCCGGATCGGCCGCTCCGGCGAGGTCGACGTCCCGCTCGACGACCCGGACGTCTCCCGGCTGCACCTCGCCCTGCACCTCGGCGAGGACGGCCGGATCGCCGTCCGCGACCTCGGCTCCACCAACGGCACCACCCTGGACGGCCGGCTCGTCCCGCCCGGCCCGGCCGAGGCCGCCGTCCCGCTGGAGAGCGGCGCCCTGCTGCGGATCGGCGAATCCACCCTGCAGGTCTTCGAACCGGCCGGGGAGCCCGCCCGCGCCGCCCTGCCCGACGGCAACGGCCACCTCCAGCTCGCCGCCCCCGGCCCGGTACGGCCCGCGCCGCCCGTCATCGAACCGCCCGCCGCCCCCGAGCCCACCCACGGGCGCGGCCTCGGCCTGCTCTCACTGCTGTCCGGCCGCACTGCCGAACCGCCCGAGGAGAGCGCCGAGCGCCACCACGCCGCGGTGCGGCTGCGCCAGGCCGCCGCCCAACGCGAGCGCTGGCCCGACCTCGCCACCGTGCTGCTCAACGCCGTCGGCCCCGGCCCCCGGCTCTGGGAGCGCGGCCCCGGCCACCCCGACGCGCTCACCCTGCGGCTGGGCACCGCCGATCGCCCCGGCGGCCCCGGCACCACGCCCGGCACCATGCTGCCCGCCGTCCCGGTCACCCTCGACCTGCAGACCGCCGGCAGCCTCGGCCTCAGCGGCCCACGCGAACGCCTGGACGCGCTCACCCGCGCCGTCGTCGCCCAGCTCGCCGCACTGCACCCGCCGACCGGGCTGAGCCTGGTCGTGGTCGACGCCGACCCGGCCCGCAGCCCCGAGGACCGCGTCGACACCTGGGCCTGGGCACTGTGGCTGCCCCACCTGCGCCCCTCCGACGGCCAGGACTGCCGGCTGCTGCTCGGCCTCGACGACGAACAGGCCACCGCCCGGCTGACCGAACTCACCGCCCGGCTCAGCGGCCCCACCGGCCTCGGCGGCCACCCGGCCACCGTGGTCGTGGTGGACGGCCGCCCGGCCACCGAGGACGCCCGGCACGCGCTCGACCTGCTGCTGCGCCAGGGCCCGGCGGTCGGCATCTTCCCGATCTGCCTCGCCGAGCAGCCCGAGCTGCTCCCCCGCGGCCTCGGCGCCACCACGCTGATCACCGGCGAGGTCGGCACCCACCTGTCCATCGACCGCCCGGTCGCCCGCGGCCGGGAGACCCTGCACGAGGTCTCGCTGGACGCCGTCTCCGACGCCTGGGCCGAACGGCTGGCCCGCGTCCTCGCCCCGCTGCGCGAGGCCGCCCCTGCCGCCCGCGGGCCGCTGCCGGACGCGCTGCGGCTGCTCGACCTGCTCCAGCTCGACACCGTCACCCCGGCCAAGCTGTCCGCCCGTTGGGCCGCCCACGCCGGCGGCATCGGCGCGGCCACCGCGCTGCTCGGCACCACCCGGGACGAGCTGTGCACCCTCGACCTGGCCGACCCCGAACTCGCCCTCCCCTCCCCCGACCCGGGCGGCCCGCACCTGCTGATCGGCGGTGCGCGCGGCTCCGGCAAGACCGAGCTGCTGCGCACCCTGGTCGCCTCGCTCGCCGTCTCCGAGCGGCCCGAGCGACTGACCGTCACCATCATCGAGGGCCGGGCCGACTCGGACGGGCAGGACGGCCTGGACGGCTGCACCGAGCTGCCGCACGTCACCGGGCGGGTCAACGCCGCCGCCGACCCGCGCGCCGCACTGCTCGCGGCCGAGGCCCTGGAGGACGAACTCGCCCTGCGGGAGCGGCTGTTCGACGGGCTGGACTTCGCCTCCTGGCACGCGGCGCGCATCTTGGACGGGCACAGCCTGGACGGGCACGGCCTGGACGGGCACGGCCTGGACGGCCAGGGCCTGGGCGCGGACCGCCCGCAGGTCCCGGTGCCCGCCACGGTCGGCGCCACCTCGACCGGCGGCCCGCGGATCATCCAGCCGCGCAGCTCCTCCGACGCCCGGCCGGCCGCCTCCCCCGCCGACCCGGCCCCGGCCCGGCTGGTGGTAGTCGTCGACGACTACGAGGCCCTGCTCTCCCCCACCTCCCCGGCCGGCCGCCCGCTGGCCCGCGCGCTCGCCGCCGTCGCCCGGCGCGGCGGCCCGCTCGGCATCCACCTCGCGGTCGCCACCGGCCGTCCGGAGGAGAGCGCCGGCACCGAGGTCGACGAGGCCGCCCTGCTCCGGATCGCCCTGCGCACCGAGGACCCGGCCGACTCCGACCTGCTGATCCACCTCGGCGACGCGGCCGCCCTCCCGGAGGACACCCCCGGCCGCGGTTACCTGCGCCGCCCCGACGGCGGAGTCACCGCCTTCCAGACCGCCCGGATCAGCGGTCGCATCCCCCGCACGGCGACCCTGCGGCCCACCGTCGTCGCGATAGACCCCCTCCAACTCGGTGCCCCACCGGCCCGCCGCCCGGTCCGCGAACTCGGCAACGGCCCCACCGACCTGGCCCTCCTCGCCAGCGCACTCCAGCGCGCCGCCTCGCGGTAGGCCCTGCGACAGGCCCGGAAGCCGCGGGGTGGGGGGGTGTTTCCCGCACCCCGCCTCCCCCCCCCCCCTGTGGTGCCCCCCCCCTCCGCCGTACTCGTCCCGCGGGAGCGGCTACTTCGCCGGCTCCTCCTCGTCGTCGTCCAGCTGCGCCTTGATCGGCGGCGGCGCCTTCAGCAGGATCTGCCAGGTCACGTACATCGCCAGCAACAGCGGCGGGATGCCGAGGGCGACCTTCAGCCAGCCGAGCAGGTTGACGTTGTGGGTGAAGTACAGCGGGAAGAGGATCACCGGCTTGAGGCCCATGATCACCACCCAGGCCCAGGTCGCCTTGGTGTAGGCGGCCAGGCGGCCCGGGTTCTCCTTGCGCCAGGTGAACATCTCACCGGTGATCGGGCCGAGCATCACCCCGATCATCGGCCAGCGCGCCAGCGCGGAGGCCGCCAGGGCGATGCAGTAGCCGACGTTCCAGAGCAGGCCGGGCAGGTAGAAGTCCTCGGCCTTGCCGCTCTTCATCGCGATCCAGGCGCCGAGGGCGACGCCGAACACGCCGCTGAAGGCGTGCTGGATGGTCTCCCGCTTCGCCAGCCGGACCACCACGAACAGGCCGCTCAGGCCGAGCGCGGCCCAGGCGGCGGCGCTCACCTGGTGGGTGATGTTGTAGGTGATGATGAAGACCAGGCCGGGCAGCGTCATGTCGATCATGCCGCGCACGCCGCCGAAGGCCTGCAGCACGGTGTCGGCGGCCTCCTTGGAGGCGGCCTTGCGGGCGGCCTCGACGGCCGCCGGGTCGAGGGGCTGCTCGACGGCCGGTGCCGTGACCTCGATCGACCGCGTCACGCCGTCCACCGCCTCCTCGGCAGCGGCAGCCTGCCAGGCGGCCACATCGGCGGCGTCCAGATCGAGCCGGGGGGCGGCTTCGCCGCCGGGGTGGTTGCTCACGCTTCGCTCCCGTGTCCGACCGGACGCAGCTCATAGCGGGGGTTGAACAGCACGCGGCGCCCGCGTGCGTGGCTGATCCGGCCGCTGGCGACCAGCCGGCGGCCCGGCTCTATGCCCGCGATCGAGCGACGACCGAGCCAGACGACCTCCAGCGCCTCGGTGCCGTCGAAGAGTTCGGCCTCCAGGGCAGGAACCCCGGCCCGGGGCCGGAGCGTCACCGTGCGCAGCGTGCCCGCGACCGTGACGAGCTCGCGGTCCGCGCAGCCGGCGATCGGCCGGCAGCCGGACTCGGCGGCGCTCTCCTGGCGCAGGTCCTCGGCGTCCAACTCCTCGGCCGAGGAGGTCAGCCGGCTGAGCATGCGGCGGAATCGCCCCGGCGGCTGGCCACTGCTGTTGTCACCACTCATGTCGGCAGGGTACCGGTTTCCGGACCCCCGGCGGCAGGCCGCGCAGCCGCCGGCAGGCTCCTCGGTCAGCTCTCGAAGCGGTAGCCCATGCCCGGTTCGGTGATGAAATGGCGCGGGTGCGAGGGGTCGCGCTCCAGCTTGCGACGCAGCTGGGCGAGGTAGACCCGCAGGTAGTTGGTCTCGGTGCGGTAGGCCGGACCCCACACCTCCTGGAGCAGCTGGGTCTGGCTGACCAGTCGGCCGGCGTTGCGGACCAGCACTTCCAGCAGGTGCCATTCGGTGGGCGTGAGGCGTACGTCGGTGCCGTCCCGGTTGACCTTCTTGGCGGCGAGGTCGACGGTGAAGCTCTCGGTGACGACCAGCGAGTCGTCCTCCCCCGCCACCGGCTCGGCCCGGCGCACGGCGGCGCGCATCCGGGCGAGCAGCTCGTCCATCCCGAAGGGCTTCGTGACGTAGTCGTCGGCGCCGGCGTCCAGGGCCTCGACCTTCTCGTCCGAGGCGTGCCGGGCCGACAGCACGATGATCGGCACCCGGGTCCAGCCGCGCAGGCCGCGGATCACCTCGACGCCGTCCATGTCGGGCAGGCCCAGGTCGAGGACGACCACGTCCGGATGGCGGGCGGCGGCCAGCTCCAGCGCGCTCGCGCCGTCATGGGCCGCGTCGACCTCGTACTTACGGGCCTTGAGGTTGATCACCAGCGCGCGGACGATCTGCGGTTCGTCGTCCACGACGAGGACCCGGGTCATTTACGGGCTCCGCCTTTCAGGGCTGTCGGATCTTACGGACTGTGTGACTCAGCTGAAGGTACGACGCGCGCCACCGGGCAGCCACGGGTGCGGCCGGTGCGCCGCCGGGCCTCACGTGATCAGCTGCGAGAGCGGATCGTGGCCGTCCCCGGTCGGCTCCTCCGGTTCGGGCGGCCGTTCGACGGCGGGCAGGCTGACCACCATGGTGAGGCCGCCGCCCGGGGTGTCCTCGGCGGTGACGGTCCCGTCCATCGCCTCGACGAAGCCGCGCGCCACCGCGAGCCCGAGGCCCACCCCGGCGCCGCGCGGGGCGTCCCCGTACCGCTGGAACGGCGCGAAGATCTTCTCCTTGGCGTCCTCGGGCACGCCCGGGCCGCGGTCCACGATCCGCAGCTCGACCCGACCCGGCCCGCCCGGCTGCTCCAGCGCGTCCGCCTTGACCAGCACCCTGACGCCGTCCGGGCTGTACTTGACGGCGTTCTCGACCAGGTTGGCCAGCGAGCGCTCCAGCAGCCCGCCGTCGGCCCGGATCATCGGCAGCGTCTCCGGGACCTCCAGCCGCACCGACTCCGGCGGCACCCCGCCCAGCGCGTACGGCACCACCTCGTCCAGGTCGGTCTCCTGGATCAGCGGGGTGACGGTCCCGGTCTGCAGCCGGCTCATGTCGAGCAGGTTGTTGATCAGGTGGTCCAGCCGGTCGGCCCCGGCCTCGATCCCGGCCAGCAGCTCGGCCTCGTCCTCCGGGTCCCAGTCCACGTCGGCCGAGCGCAGCGAGCTCACCGAGGCCTTGATGCCCGCCAGCGGGGTGCGCAGGTCGTGCGAGACGGCGGCCAGGAGAGCGGTGCGGATCCGGTTCCCCTCGGCCTCCCGGCGGGCCGCGGCGGCCTCCCGGGCCAGTCGGCGGCGCTCCAGCACCACGGCCGCCTGCGCGGCGAAGGCCCCGAGCAGCCGCCGGTCCGCCCCGGGCAGCACCCGGCCGCGCAGTACCAGCGCCAGGCTCTCCCCCACCGGCACGTCCACGTCGGCTTCCTCGGGCCGCTCCGGCGGGCGCGGCCCGGCGGTGGCCACCGGCACCCAGCCACCCATCGGCTCCGGGCGCTCCAGCAGCGCGGCACTCTCCTGCCCGAAGGTCTCCCGGACCTGCTCCATCAGCGCGGTCAGCACCCCGTCCCCGTTCGGCGCGCCGCGCAGCACCGTGCCCGCGAGCGCGCTGAGCGTCTGCGCCTCGGCCTGGGCGCGGGCCGCCTGGTGGGTGCGCCGGGCCGCCAGGTCCACCACGGACGCGACCGAGCAGCCGACGATGGTGAATATCGCCACCGCCATGATGTTCTGCGGCTCGTTGATGGTGAAGGTGTGCAGCGGCGGGGTGAAGTAGTAGTTCAGCACCGAGGAGCCGACCAGCGCCGAGCCGATCGACGGCAGCAGCCCGCCGACCAGCGCCGCGCACACCGTCAGCGACAGGAACAGCAGCATGTCGGTGGACAGGCCCAGCCCACCGATCGCGGTCAGCACGAGCGCCAGCAGCGGCGGGCCGGCCAGTCCGATCAACCACCCCGCGATCGTCCGGGTCCGGCCCAGGTCGGTGATCCGGCGCACGGGTATCTTGTTGCGCCGCCCGTGTCCGGCGTGCTCGTGGGTGACCATGTGGACGTCGATGTCCCCGGCCTTCTGCGTCACCGTGGTGCCGACGCCCGGCCCGTACAGGTACTGCCACCCCGGCCGACGGCTGGTGCCCAGCACGATCTGGGTCGCGTTCACGCCGCGTGCGAAGTCCAGCAGCCCGGCAGCAGGGTCGTCGCCCAGGACGTTGTGGAAGGAGCCGCCCAGGCTCTCCACCAGTACACGCTGCTCGATCAGCGTCTGCGGCGAGCCCGAGCCCGCGAGCCCGTCCGAGCGGGAGATGTGGACGGCGAGCAGCTCACCGCCGGAGACGCGGGCCGCGATCCGCGCCGCCCGCCGGATCAGCGTCGCCCCCTCGGGACCGCCGGTCAGGCCGACCACGATCCGCTCCCGGGCCTGCCAGGTGCCCTCGATCCCCTGCTCGGCGCGGTACTTCTGCAGGTACTCGTCCACCCGGTCGGCGGTCCACAGCAGCGCCAGCTCGCGCAGCGCGGTCAGGTTGCCCGGACGGAAGTAGTTGGCGAGCGCGGCGTCTATCTTCTCCGGCGCGTACACGTTGCCGTGCGCCAGCCGCCGCCGCAGCGCCTGCGGGGACATGTCCACCAGCTCGATCTGGTCCGCCCGGCGGACCACCTCGTCCGGCACGGTCTCGCGCTGGCGCACCCCGGTGATGCCCATGACGGCGTCGCCGAGCGACTCCAGGTGCTGGACGTTGACGGTGGAGATCACGTCGATCCCGGCCGCCAGCAGCTCCTCGACGTCCTGCCAGCGCTTCTCGTTGCGGCAGCCGGGGACGTTCGTGTGGGCCAGCTCGTCCACCAGCGCCACCTGCGGGCGGCGGGCGAGGACGGCGTCCAGGTCCATCTCGGAGAACCTGGCACCCCGGTGCACCACCTGCTTCCGCAGCACGACCTCGAGCCCGGCGACCTGGTCCGCGGTACGCCGCCGGCCGTGGTCCTCCACGAAGGCCACCACGACGTCCGTGCCACGCTCCCGCCGCCGGTGTGCCTCGGCGAGCATGGCGTACGTCTTGCCGACCCCGGGGGCCGCCCCGAGGTAGATGCGCAGCCTGCCTCGTCCCATGAGCACCATTCTTGATCCGGCCCGGCCCGGGAGCCACCCCCGGACACCTGTTCCCCTCCCTTTGAGACTACGGCGTGAGAGGCGAAATTCCGCTGATCAGTGCACTGATCATGTGGTTTTAGCGGCATATTGACGGAGCTCCAGCCACTCGGCGGGGGTCACTCGGGAGGTGTCCGCGGGCCCGGGTCTCCGCCGCCGGGCCTTCGTCCGGCTATCGTCCGGTTTCCGGAAACGCGAAAAGGCCCCACCCGGAAACCGGGTGGGGCCTTCTCTGAATGATTGTTCGGCGGCGTCCTACTCTCCCACAGGGTCCCCCCTGCAGTACCATCGGCGCTGTGAGGCTTAGCTTCCGGGTTCGGAATGTAACCGGGCGTTTCCCTCACGCTATGACCACCGAAACACTATGAAACTGTCAACCGCACCAACCACAATCGGGTTGGGGTCGTTGTTTCAGAACAACACAGTGGACGCGAGCAACTGAGGACAAGCCCTCGGCCTATTAGTACCGGTCAACTCCACCCCTCACAGGGCTTCCATATCCGGCCTATCAACCCAGTCGTCTACTGGGAGCCTTACCCTCTCAAGGAGGTGGGAGTGCTCATCTCGAAGCAGGCTTCCCGCTTAGATGCTTTCAGCGGTTATCCCTCCCGAACG